>NZ_JAHBDG010000002.1:0-175792 GCF_019956305.1 Pseudomonas sp. BF-B-30
GCTTCAATGGCAGCGTTCAGCGCCAAGAGATTGGTTTGTTCGGCTATCGTGCGAATCACGTCCAGAACCTTGCCGATGCCTTGTGCCTGATCCGCCAGACCTTCCACTTGTTTTGAGCTAAGTTGCACGTCTCGGGTGAGTGTTTCAATTGCACCGAGGGTTTCTACCATGCGCTGTTGGCCACGAAGAGCAATGTCCCGGGAAGCCAACGACAACTCTGAAGTAGACAGCGCATTACGGGCCACCTCCTCAATGGCAGCTGTCATCTCATTGACCGCCGTGGCTGCCTGTTCGATCTCTGCATGTTGCTGATGAGTGTCCTGGCCTGACGCCTCTGTAACGGTGTTCAGTTGGGCGGTAGCGGAGGTCAGTTGCTTCGAAGATCCGGAGATTTGGCTCAGGGTTTTGATCAGATTGTTCTGCATTGTCGCCAGGGATTCGAGCAGACGAGTGGCTTCATCATTACCGGTCGGTTGGATGGGCTTACTCAAATCACCTTCGGCAATTGTTCTCGCTGCTCTTACGGCTTCATTCAGCGGTGCAGTGATGCTGCGGGTCAGTAACCACGCCACCAGGATTGTGCCGATACCAACCAAAATGATGACCAGCACCACGCCTCTAACGGCACGTTGATAGGCATCGATTGATTGATTACCCGCGGCTTCTGCCCCTTGGTTCGAGCGATTAATCAGGTCATCAAAGTTTTTGGTCATCTGGTCGTACGAGTCCCGGATGGTCATCAAAAACTCCCTTGCACCAGGTTTATCGCCTTGCCGAGATAGCTTGAGTAATTCGAGGTGATTCTTTGCATACACCTCTAGGCTCGCGTTGAACGCGCTCAAACGGCCCTTGTCTTCATCGCTGGTCAGCAACTGAGCATAGGTCTGCATTTGCTCCCGGACTTGCTGCAACCGCCCGGCAGTTTTGTCCTCGTAGGACTGCATGTCTTTTTCGCTGACCGAAAGAATGTGCTGCATCGATCCCATCCGATAGCGATTCAGCGCGGCATTAGCGGCACCCAACGCACGGACTCGCTGGAGCCAGTTGTCCTTGATTTGGATCGATTGATCTTGAACCTCGTCAATCTGCCGCAGCGCAAATACCCCCAAAGCAACGCTCAGCGCAGCAATGATGAAGAACCCGAGAACCATTCGACTGGCGATTGAGAGGTGTCTTGGCAGCATGAGCATTGTCCCTTCGGCAGAGTAGTGCGATCCGGGTCTTGGCCGGATGCGTGTATTTGTGCTGACTAAAATAGCATTGCATTTTGGTGTGTAAATGTGCCAATATTTTTTGGACGATTTTTCGAGACGGCTCACCTCAATGATTTGTGATCAAGGCATAAAAGCTGAGATTTAAAGGATTTAATCGAGCCGTGGTTGTTAGGGGTGCCATTCAGATTGCTTTGCGCTGATTGGTTATTTACACGCTAATAGCCATAAGCAGAATCCAGATTTCCTTTGCATTCAATAACAAAACCCTGTTCGAGGAAGCATCTGTCATGCAGCGCAGAACCAAGATCGTGGCCACATTAGGGCCAGCAACAGAATCATTCGAAGCCATCGAGGGATTGGTGAAAGCGGGCGTCGATGTCGTGCGTCTGAATTTTTCCCACGGCAAGGCTGAGGATCACATTGCTCGTGCCAGATTGGTCCGTGAGTTGGCTGCCAAGCACGGTCGCTTCGTGGCGGTACTGGCGGATTTGCAAGGTCCGAAAATTCGAATTGCGCGTTTTGCGGAAGGAAAAGTGATCCTCGAAAAGGGGCAACAGTTCGTTCTCGACGCTTCCCTGGACAAGAATGCGGGGGACAAGCAACGAGTCGGTATCGACTACGAAGCGCTGATTACCGATAGCCGCCCAGATGACATACTGCTGCTCGATGATGGACGAATTGAGCTAAAGGTCTTGAAGGTCGAGGCCACGCAATTGATCTGCGAAGTTCTGGTCAGCGGGCCGCTTTCGAACAACAAAGGGATCAACCGAAAGGGCGGAGGGTTGTCTGCATCGGCGCTGACCGAAAAGGACTTCGCCGATATCAAGACTGCCGCAGAAATGCAGGTGGATTATTTGGCTGTGTCGTTCCCGCGAGATGCCTCTGATATGGAGTTGGCTCGTCGGCTGCTGCATGAAGCAGGAGGGCAGGCAGGTCTGATCGCCAAGATTGAGCGTGCAGAAACCGTCAATGACCTACGCATTCTGGATGCGATCATTGAAGCGTCGGAAGGTGTAATGGTCGCTCGTGGCGACCTCGGTGTTGAGATTGGCGACGCAGAATTGGTTGCCGTGCAAAAGCTGATAATCGACCGTGCTCGTACACTGAATCGCGTGGTAATCACTGCGACGCAGATGATGGAGTCGATGATCACTCAATCGATGCCGACGCGCGCTGAAGTGTTCGACGTCGCCAATGCGGTGCTCGATGGCACCGATGCGGTGATGCTTTCAGCTGAAACCGCAGCGGGTGCCTATCCGATCGAGACGGTTGAGGCCATGCACCGGATTATCATCGGCGCCGAAAAGCACCCTCAGTCCCATCGCTCCAAGCATCGCGTCGATCAAGTGTTCCACAAGATCGATGAATCCATCGCCATGTCGGCAATGTATGCAGCGAACCACCTGCATGGCGTCAAAGCCATTATCTGCATGACGGAAAGCGGCGATACCCCTCGTTTGATGTCGCGCATACGTTCACACCTGCCCATTTTTGCATTCTCTCGCAACCTGGCTACTCAGAATCGGGTCACGCTTTTTCGTGGTGTCACCACCATTCCTTTCGACAGCGATGATTTCGCCCCAGAGTTGGTGAACGAGAAGGCCGTTGCGGAACTGACCCAGCGTGGCGTCGTGAAGGCTGGCGATCACATTCTGATTACCAAAGGCGATTACGCCAACGCCCAAGGCGGTACTAACTCCCTTCGAGTCGTGTGTGTCGGTGAAGCCATTCGCTGAGTGAGGAAGCACTGATGAGTGAGATCAATTCAGCAGACCAGGACGCGACTGAAAGTGAATCGTGGCCAAGAGATTTCGATTTTCGTGAGCAGTACGCGGAGCAGCAGGAATTACTGAAGTTGCAGAGCGACGACACGTTAGCTCCGAACCATCCGAAGGGGGAGAACCATGCTTAACAAGAACAGCCAAATTCAACAAATCAGTGCTCGGGAAATCCTGGACTCGCGTGGGAACCCGACTGTTGAAGCGGTGGTAACTCTCGCGAATGGAGTTACTGCTACCGCCAGCGTCCCCTCCGGAGCCTCGACTGGTTCACGTGAAGCGCTTGAGTTGCGAGACAGTGCATCGCGCTACATGGGCAAAGGTGTCATGCGGGCGGTCGAGAATGTAAACAACCCGATCCGCGAGTGCCTGATCGGACTGGATGCATTGAATCAGCGCGAAATTGACAATGTCATGATCGCCCTGGATGGCACAGAGAGTAAGAGCATCCTGGGAGCCAACGCGATTCTTGCCGTTTCGCTGGCGACAGCCAAAGCGGCTGCCAAGGTTCAGAACATTCCCTTGTACGAACACTTGGCTGCGCTATACGGCTCGCCGGGCAAATTCAGCATGCCGGTTCCGATGATGAACATCATCAACGGTGGTGAGCACGCCGATAACAACATCGACATCCAGGAGTTCATGATTCAGCCAGTCGGAGCATCGTCGTTCCGGGAAGGGCTTCGCATGGGCGCCGAGGTGTTCCATTCCTTGAAGAAAGTTTTGTCGGAGCGTGGCCTGAGCACCGCGGTGGGGGATGAGGGTGGTTTTGCTCCTTCACTGGCCTCCAACGAAGAAGCATTGGTTGTTATCAAGGAGGCAGTGAGTAGAGCGGGTTACGAGCTGGGCAAAGACATTACCCTGGCACTCGATTGTGCTGCCTCGGAATTTTACGAGGGCGGTCAATATGTGCTCGCCGGTGAAGATCAGGCATTCAACTCGGCAGGCTTCGCCGATTACCTCGCGATGCTCTGTGACAAATACCCGATTATTTCTATTGAAGATGGGATGGACGAAAGCGATTGGGACGGCTGGGCAGGCCTGACTAAAAAGCTTGGTCACGTGCAATTGGTGGGTGACGACCTCTTCGTGACCAACACCAAAATACTGCGAGAAGGAATTCAGAAAGGGATCGGTAACTCGATCCTGATCAAGTTCAATCAGATCGGAACACTCAGCGAAACGCTGGACGCCATCCGCATGGCGCAGGATGCCGGTTATACCGCAGTCATTTCCCATCGCTCGGGTGAGACCGAGGACACCACAATTGCCGACCTCGCCGTCGCCACTTGCGCGGGACAGATCAAAACAGGATCTCTGAGCCGCTCGGATCGTGTGGGTAAATACAACCGTTTGTTGCGTATTGAAGAGGCCTTGCAGGAGCGAGCACCTTACAACACGGCCGCGCTTCTGAACAGGAAAGCCTGAATCATGCAGACCTCTTCGAACAAACAAAAATTGGTGATCGGCAATTGGAAAATGAACGGTAGTAGCGCTGCCAATGCGTCATTGCTGCGTAGCGTACTTCCGGTGATTTCACGCTTTGAAGGTGTTGAAATTGCAATTTGCCCGCCGTTTCCTTACCTGACGACCGTGGCTGATCTACTTGATGATTCAGACGTTTTGTTGGGTGCTCAGAATCTTAGCTCCCAGCTATCAGGCGCTCATACCGGTGAAGTCAGTGCTTCGATGCTCCATGACATCGGCTGCCGCTTCGTGTTGGTCGGGCATTCGGAGCGCCGGGCGCTTTACTCAGAGGACGATGACCTTGTGGCAAAGAAATTTGCTACGGCGCTTCGAGCTGGGCTCATTCCGGTTTTGTGTGTCGGCGAAACACTTGCTCAGCGTCAGTGCGGCGAAACGGAAGGGGTCGTCACTACTCAGCTGAGTGCGGTATTGAAGGCTGTTGGCATTCAGGATCTGGCTAAAGGCGTAATTGCCTACGAGCCTGTCTGGGCCATTGGTACTGGCGAAACTGCTACACCAGAGCAGGCGCAAGCAGTGCATCGACACATCCGACAGTGGTTGGCTAACGAGGACCGCGCAGCCGCCGCTGATTGCCGGATTTTGTACGGGGGAAGTGTGAAGGCCGACAACGCAGAGCAACTGTTCAAGCAACCCGATATCGATGGCGGCTTGATAGGCGGAGCTTCTCTGGACGCGATGTCTTTCGCTGCCATTTGCTGGGCAGCTCAGACCAATCCAACTACCGAATCTATCGCGATCTGAATTCTTTTCAATGTGTAGGCGCTGCGTGTCCGTTCATTTTTTTCGGGCAGCGCCTGGTGCAGGCACAGAGGTATAAAAATGACTTTGAACAATCGACTTGAAGCACTGTTTCCTAGCGCTGACGAAATCCCCACTGCTTTCCGTCCAGGGCCGGCCATCGAACAGCGCGACTATCTCGTCAATGGTGAGTTGCTGTTGTGGGACGGTCCATTGGCTCCGGTCCGTAGCCCTGTGTGCCTGAAGAAAGAGTCGGGACACGAGTCCGTCATTTTGGGTAGTACACCGCTACTGGATGCACAGACTGCCATGACCGCACTGGATGCTGCGGTGCAGGCATATGATCGTGGTCAAGGCCCTTGGCCGACCATGCGTGTGGTCGAGCGTATTTGCCACGTCGAGGCTTTCCTCAAGCGTATGCGTGAACAGCGCGAAGCCGTGGTGAAGTTGTTGATGTGGGAGATCGGCAAAAACCTGAAGGACTCGGAGAAAGAGTTCGATCGCACCTGCGATTACATCGTCGACACCATCAATGCTCTGAAGGAACTGGATCGTCGTTCCAGCCGTTTCGAGCTTGAGCAAGACACCTTGGGGCAGATTCGCCGCGTTCCCTTGGGTGTGACTCTGTGCATGGGGCCGTACAACTATCCCCTGAACGAGACGTTCACTACGTTGATCCCGGCTTTGATCATGGGCAACACCGTCGTGTTCAAACCCGCCAAGTTTGGTGTTTTGCTGATTCGGCCTTTGCTAGAAGCGTTCCGTGACAGCTTTCCGGCAGGGGTCATCAACATCATCTACGGTAGCGGCCGAGAAACCGTCAGCGCTTTGATGGCCAGCGGCAAGATCGATGTCTTTGCCTTCATCGGTACCAACAAGGCTGCCAGTGATCTCAAAAAACTGCACCCGAAGCCGCACCGCTTGCGTGCCGCGCTTGGCCTGGATGCGAAAAATCCAGGCATCGTCCTGCCTGATGTCGATTTGGATAACGCAGTTGCGGAGTCTGTTACCGGGTCGCTCTCGTTCAATGGTCAGCGCTGTACCGCACTAAAAATCCTGTTCGTCCATGAAACCATCGTGGACGCTTTCCTGGATAAATTTCAGTCGAAGCTTGCCCAGCTGAAACCGGGCATGCCTTGGGAGGCAGGAGTGGCATTAACTCCACTGCCGGAGCCAGGCAAGACTGATTTTCTCACTGGTCTAGTAAACGACGCGGTGAGCAAAGGTGCCAAAGTAGTCAATGCTGGTGGCGGTGAAGTCTGCGAAACATTCTTCTACCCGGCCTTGTTGTACCCAGTGACATCTGACATGCGCGTGTACCACGAGGAGCAGTTCGGGCCCGTAGTGCCGGTGGTGGTTTATCGCGATCTGGAGACAGTTATCAACTATGTCCTCGATTCAGATTTCGGCCAGCAGTTGAGTATCTTCGGCAACAATTCAGCGCAAGTTGGTCGTCTGGTCGATGCATTTGCAAACCAGGTGGGGCGCATCAACATCAACGCTCAATGCCAGCGTGGGCCGGACAGCTTTCCATTCAACGGGCGTAAAAACTCAGCTGAAGGGACACTGTCCGTCGACGACGCCTTGCGGGTGTTCTCCATCCGAACGCTAGTCGCCACCAAGTTCCAGGAGAGCAACAAAGAGCTGGTCAGCGACATCATCCGAAATCGTGAGTCGAGTTTCTTGACCACTGATTACATCTTCTAGGGGGAGTGATGACTACGCGCTCTTTGATTATCCTCGACGGTGTTGGCATTCGTCAGGCAACTGACTCGAACGCTTTTGCAGCAGCCAAAAAGCCAACGTTTGATGCGCTGCTTGAGCGCTATGCGAACAGCCAAATCGAAACATCAGGTCTGGCGGTAGGCCTTCCTCAAGGTCAGATGGGGAATTCCGAAGTAGGCCACATGAACCTGGGAGCAGGTCGTGTGGTGTACCAGAGCCTGACCCGGATTGATAAAGCTCTCGCGGATGGAGAGTTCTCTAGCAACCCAGCGTTGTTGGAATTACTCCAGGGAGTAAAAACGCGCGATGGTGCTGTACACGTCTTGGGGCTGCTTTCCCCCGGCGGTGTTCATGGCCACATCGATCAGATTGTCGCGGCATGCGGTTGCCTCGTTGAGCAGGGTGTCGAAAAAATCTATGTGCACGGATTTCTAGATGGCCGAGACACTCCGCCCAAGAGCGCGCAGGCATCGCTGGATGCCTTGGAGAGTGAATTCGCTCGCTTGGGCGCGGGGCGGATTGTCTCGTTGGTCGGTCGTTACTATGCAATGGATCGCGATAACCGCTGGCCGCGGATCGAAACCGCTTACCGCCTGATTGTTTCGGCGAATGCTGAACATCAAGTGGCAACCGCTACTGAAGCTTTGTCAGCGGCTTACGAACGTGGTGAATCGGATGAGTTCGTCAAGCCGACTACGATTGGGCAACCTGTCAGTGTCGGCCCCGATGACGCGATGATCTTCATGAACTTTCGACCTGATCGTGCACGCGAATTGACCCAAGCATTGATCAAGCCCGAATTCGAAGGGTTTGAACGACCTTTTGTTTTGCCAAAGGATCGGCTGCTGACATTGACCCGGTATTCCGAAGAGTTGGACTGCCCATGCGCATTCGCTCCGGAGGCGATCAGCAACAGCTTGGGGGAACACTTGGCCATTCTTGGGAAGACGCAATTGCGCATTGCTGAAACCGAGAAGTACGCCCATGTGACGTTCTTTTTCAACGGCGGTAGAGAGCAGCCTTTTGAGGGGGAGGAGCGAATCTTGATTCCTTCTCCTGACGTTACTTCCTACGATCTTCAGCCTGAGATGAGCGCCCCCCTGTTGACGGACAAGTTGGTCAACGCCATCGCTGGCGGCGCATTCGATCTGATCGTTTGCAACTATGCCAACGGCGATATGGTGGGTCATACCGGCTCCTTTGACGCTGCCGTCAAGGCGGTTGAGGTGCTCGATGAATGTCTGCGTCGGGTGGTGGAAGCAACCCTTGCCGCCGGCGGTGAATGCCTGATTACAGCCGACCACGGCAATGTCGAACAAATGCTCGACACCGAGTCTGGCCAGGCACACACGGCTCATACCTTGAATCCCGTTCCGCTGATTCTGGTCAGTGAGCAACCTGGCCGAGAGGGACTGAAGAATGGCCGGTTGTGCGATATCGCACCTACCTTGTTGCAGATGCTGAGCTTGCCGATTCCGTCTGAGATGGATGGCAACTCACTTCTTACCGTCTGATTGGCTTACAGGTGCCATCAGTGCATCGCCGCACCGACGATTGGTTTGGTCGCCCCCGTCGAGGCGATGTGGCTTAACACGACTCGCTCATTTGAGCATGCGGGCATTGCCAATTTTGGTAGTGCCTTTTTTTCTGGGCAATCGAGAGTTTTGAAGTTATGGAATGGTTTCTCAATCCGGAAATCTGGATCGCGTTTTTTACCCTGACAGTGTTGGAAATTGTTTTGGGTATCGACAACATCATCATGATTTCGATTCTGGTCAGCCGCATGCCGAAAGCAATGCAGCCGAAAACACGTTTTTTTGGCTTGGCCCTGGCCATGGTCACTCGCATTCTTTTACTGCTGTCCATCACCTGGATCATGCGCCTGACGGCTGATCTCTTTCATGTCTTTGATCAAGGGATATCAGGCCGTGATTTGATTCTGTTTTTCGGTGGATTGTTTCTGTTGTGGAAAAGCAGCAGCGAAATTTTCCAGGAGTTGGAAGGTGCCGAGGAGGGCGAGTCAGCGTTTGCCAAGAAAGGCGCGGGCTTTCTGAGCACGATCATTCAGATCGCAATCATCGATATTGTCTTTTCCCTGGATTCGGTCATCACGGCGGTTGGTATGGTCTCTCACGTACCGGTGATGATCGCTGCCATTGTGGTCGCTGTGCTGATCATGATGCTGGCTGCCGGAGCGATCAGCGCATTTATCGATAAGCACCCGAGTTTGAAAATGCTTGCCCTGGCATTTTTGATTGTCGTGGGCGTCGTGCTCATCGCAGACGCCATGGGGCAGCACGTACCAAAAGGCTATGTTTACTTTGCCATGGCTTTTTCGCTGGCGGTCGAAGCATTGAATATTCGGTTCAGGATACAAAAGCTTGCATGAATCATTGAAAACGGGGCAAGGACGCCTCGTTTCAGCAATCCACAGTTCTCATGTCAGGTCATCGTGACAACGTGTCAATACATCGTGACAATTGGGGCCTGATCTTCAGCCACCTCTTTCCAGCTGTCATCCGGATCAAAGCGTTTCATCGCCAGCGCCAGTTTTTCACCTTCGGGCCCCAGGTCTTTTTCGAATACCTGGCCTTCATGACTGATCATGAAACTCATCACACCGGTGTCGTTGTACTTTGCCGGCCAGGCGATCAGCGCAAAGCCGCGGCTCATCTTGTCACCGATGAGGTAGCTGTAGGCTCCACCCGGTGCCGAAGGACCCTGGCCATGAAGGATGCGGAAGCGGTAGCCATGCCACTCTTCGTCGGCAATGGCTTTGCCGAACGAAGGCCCCAGCGGGCTGATCTGGCCACTGTCGTCTTCGGCCCAATAGAGTCCGTCGTGCATGCCGGGGGTGCTGAAGATTTTCTGCGCATACTCGAGTGCGCCATCATCGTCCCGATCCACTGACGCATAGTCCATCTGGGCGTCGTGATAGGCCAGCACCGATTGCACCGCGGCAAGTTCATTGCGGCCGATTTGACGTGCACGGATCTCTGCACTGCCGGCCTTCATGTCGAACCGCCAACCGTTCTCGTTCTTTGTAAGGGGGATAGGCAGTGTCCAGTTCTCACTGCCGACCGCCAGGACAGCCTTGCGGTCACTGGTGTTTTCAAAGTGGTGTTGCTCGCGGTACTGCTGCAAGAACGCATCCACATCTTTGCGCTGCACGCCTTCGCGGGGGATGTAATTGTGCCAGTCATTGCCCAGCAGTTCGGTCAGGCGTGCCTGGTCGGCGTGTTCCGTGCCCAGTGCTTCGACAAAGGCTTCCGCAGCCTTTTCTGGCGTTGGAAAGGCCTGCTGTGCCGTCACCATGCACGACCACAACAAGCCGGCGGCTATAACCAGGACATGAGGGAGCAAGCCCGTGAGTCCCTTCAATCGAGGATGGTTTTTCAACGACGGCCCCCTCTTTGACGCGCTGGTGGATTGGACGGCCGGCTGACCTGGTGGCCGGCTGATCGCGAAGCACTGGGGCGTTGGGCGGAAACCTGGCTGGCCCGGCCACGATTGGCCTGGACGTTGGCCTGGGACGGTGAGCGTGCGCCGGCGAACGCATTGTTGCGGGCACTGCCGGCACTGGCGGCAGGCCGTTTATTCGTCGCTTGCCGCGTCTGCGCGGAGCCTTCTCTGCGCTGATTCAACTGGGCGCTCTGGTTCCTGGGTTGCTGGGTCTCTCGCCGGGGCTGCTGATTCTCCCGGGTGTTCCTGGCCGTGCCCTGGCTTCTGTCCGCCGCTTTCGGCCTGTCTGCACCGGCCTGTAACCGGTCGCCGCCCGAGGCCCCGGACTGGAGTTTGCGTGTTTGATCACGGGCTTCGCGGTTGCTGGTGGCAGGTCGTTCGATACCGTGCCTGTCCATTGAGGTGCGGGCATTTTCACGGGCCTGGGCGCGTTGGGCATTGTCCCCCCGATAGGCTTCACGCTGGTTGGCACCGTTGAGTTGGCGGCCGTACTGTGCGCGGCTCGCGTTGTCTCGATAGGGCACGCCATTACGGTGCACCGGGTTGTGTTGCCATTTGTTGTTGGTGATCCGGTTGTTGGCATTGATGTTGTTGTAGCGATTGACGTCGATGTCGATGTCGTTATTGCCCCAGTCACATTCACCCCACAACGATCCAATGATCGCCACACCGGCACCAAACGCGAGTCCGGCCATCAGGGCCTGACCAGGGTAATAGGCCGGTGGCGGTGGATAGTACGCGGGCGGCGACGCCGGATAGGGCCAGGTGCCGTAGGTGGTGGTCGGGTTATAGGTGGGGACGTACACCACCTGCGGATCGGCAGGCTGAATGATGATGGTGGAGTTGCTGGCGGGGGCCGATTCAGGGGCTGGAGCCGGTGCCGCAGTCGTGGTCGCCGGTGCCGGTGCCGCGACATTCTGGATCGTCACGTTCTGATATTGGTTGCTCTGCAGATTGCCGGCTGCCTGTGCCTGGCGCCGCAAGCGTTGCGCGCTTTCCATGACATCGTCGGGCTGCGCCAGGAAGGCATCGCCCAGGCGCTGGACCCAGACGGGATCCTGTCCGAGCAATGCCAGCACCTGCGGGAAGGCGACCA
The DNA here is from genome assembly GCF_019956305.1 of Pseudomonas sp. BF-B-30. Taxonomy (NCBI): domain Bacteria; kingdom Pseudomonadati; phylum Pseudomonadota; class Gammaproteobacteria; order Pseudomonadales; family Pseudomonadaceae; genus Pseudomonas; species Pseudomonas sp. BF-B-30. Next base: position 11,502 of record NZ_JAHBDG010000002.1, read on the forward strand.
GTGCCTGCACGCTTGGATCCCATGGCTGGTTCGCCACCTGTTTGACCGCATCGTCACCCTTGGCGTCCGGGTGGGCTTTGGACCAGTTGACCGCCTCGCCGACTTCCCCGGGGTAGGTGGTGGCCATCAGCACCTGTGCAAACAGTGGGTCCGGGTAAAGCGCAATGGGCGCCAGCATCTGATCCAGTTGTTCCTGGGTGAATACCGGGTCCTTGGCCACCGGGGCGACGGGCGCTGCATTGGCTGTGCTTGCCGGTGCGGGGGCTGCGGCGGGTGCCGGAACCGGGGCCGGTGCGGCAGCGGTCCCCTCCGTACCCAGTGCCAGGCAGGACGATCCGCTCAAGAACAGTACGGCCGACAACGCGTAAAGTAATGGATTGTGCATTGCACCCCCCATGGGGTCAGGCAGGCTTGAAATGAGTGGATCAATCCCTGGCAGGTGAAGCCGACTTTGCAAGCCACAGAGCCTGACCTCGACACCGCTTTCTAATGGTAGCAGTTGATTTTAAAAAGCCAGGTTGACTTTCAAACGGTGTGATCCTGGTCCTGGTCAATGTGCACTGGCATCGCTTTCGTGTTCTTCGGCGAATGCCATGAACACATCCAGGTCCAGCACCTCCAGCTTGATCTGGGCGATGAACGCCGAGAAGGCCAGGTTGGCGGCCAGCAGGCGCAGGTCGCTGGCCCAGGCCGGAAGATAGACCGGCCCCTTGAGCCAGCCAGACTCGAACAGGGGCGCCAGGCGCACGGTGTCAGCCAGGCTGAGGCGCCCTGCAAACAGATGCCCGACCAGTTCCGGCCGGTTGTCGCGGATAGCAATGCGCAGCAGGGTGTGGACGCCGAGCAACCCGGTCAGGTAGGCGGCGTCCTTGGTGAACGCCGAACCGCCCCGCAGGTCGGCGCCGCGGAACACCCGTTGGGTTGAGCGGAAGGATTCCTCTTCTGTCTGTCCGGCCGCCAGAAAACCTTCGAACACCTGGATGAAATCCGCACCCTCCAGTGCCTGCTGGACGGCGAGCACGCGCAGGGCCAGGCGCCGCAGGCGGTTGATGTCCATGCTGCCGGTGAACAGTTCGGCCAGGGTGGCAATGCCTTCCTGGGTCTGGGTGGTGCGGGGCGCCCCCAGGCCCAGGCTCGTGAGGTTGGGCTGGCGCGCGCCGTTCTGTGCCGTGGCGACATGCACGAACGCCTCGTGTTGCAACAGCTGATGCTTGTCCAGTTCCGAGAACAGCGCGCTGGCCCGCAGGCGAATGCGGCTCGATCCGGCGATGGCCTTGGCGGCCAGGTTCGGATCGAGCACGACCGTGATTTGTCCGACGCCGAAGAATCGGTCCAGTTCCGGTTGAATCCAGGCGGCGAACGCCTTGGCCGGGATCTCGGCCGGGCAGGGTGGAATCCGCGCACTGCCCAGCAGGGCGTCGGTGGTCTTGAGGAAGAACCGGGCCGCGTCAAGCATGCTCAGTTGCAGGCGTGTGTAATAGAAATCCGGGCGCCGGTACAGCGCGGATGAATACTGCGTAAAGGCGGGAGTACCGATGGCTCCCAGCATGTGCCCGGCCGTGGCATAGCTACGGGCGGTCATGGCCAGGTAATTGCCGGCCGGATGCCCCACATCGCAACGGCGGATAAAGGTTTCCAGGGCGGCGATGTCGGCGCTGTGGTCGCGGGTTTGCAACTGGACCTTGGGTAACTCGGCCCGCCCGCCGCGCCATTTCGTCAGGAAGTCTTCCTCGACGCCGTCCGGCCAGGACAGGGCATCCAGCACGCGGATCTTGCGGGTCAGGCCGGGCAGGGCGGCATCGAGTTCGGACAGGGCGGCGGCGCTCATGGATAGCTCCTTGAGGGACGAAGTGGCGTTACAAAAGCTTAGTCGTCGCGCGCGGTTGTGTGCGTTTACGAAGTGAGGTAGACGGCCTCAGAGCAGGCTCCACGACACCCCGACGTACATCGCCATGCCCTCGCCGGGCGTGGATCGTGCCGCGTCCAGCCCTTTGTCGTCGTAGCCCGGCGTGACCGTGGCGGCATAGTGCTTGTCGGTCAGGTTGCGCAGGTCCAGCCAGGTCTGCCAGTCGCCCTTGGGCGCGTTGTAGCCCAAGGTCGCGCCGAATATGGCATAGGGATCGGCGTAGAAGCTGTTGGCGTAATCGACGGCCACCTTCGACACCCATTGCGTGTTGACCGCGGCGAAGAAGCCTTGTGGCCAGTCGTAGCGCAGTTCGCCCTGGTAATAGTGCATCGGCAGACCCGGCAGGCGGTTGTCGCCGAAGCGCTCATCGTCGCGGTAGTGGAAGTCACTGAAGGTATAGCTCTGGCGCAGGCTCAATTGGCCGCCATCGCCCGGCGACCAGAGGGGGCTCAGCAGGCTGGCTTCCACACCCTGGTGCACGGTCGGGCTGGCGTTGAGCTCGTAGGGCGTGGTGGCGTTGGCGTCCGGCAGCACCGAAAGCAATTCGTGGCGCACCTGGGCGTAGTACCAGGCCAGGCTCCACTGCCCCAGCGTGCTGTCCCCACGGCCGCCGATTTCCAGGGTGGTGGCGGTCTGGTTTTGCAGCGTGACCGGTTGGCGCTGGGCGCCTGTCGCGGGGCCGCTGCCTTTTGGGAATCGGATGTTCGAGCTATAGATCAGCGACCACGGGTGTGGTGCCTCGACCGAGCGGCTGAGATTGCCGAACAGTTGCAGGTCCGGTGTCAGTTGGTAGCGCAGGCCCACGCGCGGGGCGTAGTCCCAGTCGTGCAGGCTGGTCTTGCCACCTTCCTGCGGGTAGGTGACAGCGCTTTCACGGCGGGTGTAGATCGCGGCGAGGCCGGTGGTCAGCCACAGGTCGTCGGCGATCTCCAGGTCATTGCCGACATGCAGGACCGTGTCCGAGCCCTGGTAGGTGAAGTTGCGGATCAGCGTGCCCGGTGCGTAACCGGCGGTGTTGCCGGTGGGGATGCGCACGAACTCGCTGGCACCGGCGTTGGGCAGGTGTTTGGTCACTCGCAGGCCCAGGGTGCTTTGGCTTTCCAGCCCCCAGAGCGTGTCGCGCCGCTTGTAGTCGAACGTGCCGCTGACATCCGTGTACGCCACCTTCAGGCGGTTGGGGCCCTCGCTCAGGTCCATGGGATAGTCGTGGTAGACAAGGCCGGTCTGGATGCTCGAATCGTCATCGATGTACCAGGTGGTCTTGTTGCCGATAAAGGTGCTGCCCGGCTCGTCGCGGTGGTCGTCCCGCGCCACGTAGGCAGGGTTGGCCGCCCGTGGGTTGTGCTCGATGGAGTGTTTGGTCACCCGTCCCGCGAGATCGTTGTCGGTCTGGCGGTGGCGCAGGTAGAAGCGTGTTTCCAGGTTGGGGTTGAAGCGATAGCCGAAGTTGGCGATGACACCCTGGCTCTTGCTGGCCGTGTGGTCCTGATAGCCGTCGGCGTTGGCGTCGGTCATGGCCACGTAGTAATCGAAGGCGCCGAGCACCTGTCCGGAGCTGACCTGGCGCTGCTGATAGCCGTGACTGCCCGTTGCGTAGCGTACCTGCAACTTCGGCGCGTTGTAGCCGGTATGGCTGACGTAATCGATGGCCCCGCCAAGAGCCAGGGCGCCCCGGTCGAATCCGTTGGCGCCGCGCAGCACTTGCACGTGGTCGAGCCACAGCGGTTCCAGCAATTCATAGGGCGTGCCGCCGGGGCCGGTCAGCGGCAGACCGTCGAGCATGGCGTACAGCCCCGAGGCATGGGCACCCGGTGCACGATTGATCCCCGATCCGCGGATAGAGATCTTCACCCCTTCGTTGCCCGCCGACTGGGCATAGATCCCCGGCTGGTAAGCCAGCACATCCTGATTGCTGGCCACGCGGCCCTGCAACGGACGGCGCATGTCGACCACGTTGGTGCCGCCGGGCACCTGGGCCAGCCGGGCCCTGGCGTCCTCGATCCCCTGGTCTTCGTCGCTCTGGTCCTCAGCGCCAATCAGCACTTGTCCCAACTCCAGGCCCTGAGCCTCGGTCATGGCCGGATAAACAAGGGCCAGGCCCAGCAGCGCAGCGGGCAAGGAATGAGGCGAGGGCATTGGGAAAACTCCAGACGTACGGGAACGGGCAATGAACAGTGCGACGCAAGAAGGAACGAAGGGAGCACATGGCAATTTTGTTATTTTGCCCGCCAAGGACTGGCGGCTATCGATTCAGCAGCGGTGCCAGCAATGCGCACATACCGCGCCAGTGCGAACCCTCCCAGTAAACCCGTTGGCAGGCGTCGCAGCGCAGGAAGTGCGAATAGAGGACGCCAATGCGTGGCGGCACCTGCGTCCGGGCCAGTTCCAGGCTGATCTCGTGCAGCGGCAGGTTGCAATGCAGGCACAGGCTGAATGGCCGCGCACTACGCGCCAAATCGAGGCGCTCGTACAATTCGCGCAGCTGCAGCGACGGTTTCAGGGCATGCACATAACAGCCGTGGCTGATGATTCGCCGCTTGAGTAGTTCGCGGTCGCGGGTCAGCACGATGCGTCCTTGCTGCGCAGCAATCTCGGCGATTTCGCTATCCTCGAAGCCATTGTCGTAGAGGGTGTCGAAGCCGCTCATGCGCAGCAGGCTGGCCAGCCCGCCAAGGTGCGCATCCGCGACGAAACGCAGCACCCGTAAAGGTTGCGCACGAACCTTGAGCAGCGGGCTGATGTCCAGCGCTTCGAACTTGGGATACACCGCCAGCCGGTCATTGTCGAGGATCACCCGCTCCAGGCCCACCGACTCGCCGTTGAGCAGCACCAGTTCGACCTCGGTGTGCGGTATCCCGAGCGCCTCGATCATGTGCTTGACCGTCGCCCCTTGCGCGCACTCACAGGTGAAGGGTTGCCGCCGCCGTTCGGCCGGCAGGAAATCGTTGAGCTCCTCGTAGAAGCGGAAAGTTGCACTGGTCATGTTGAACAGTATGGCAGGGCTGCAGGGCTTGCAATCGAACTGATCAGCCATTTATGCCAGATTTAAACACCATGCATCGTGGCCATGAACGGCAGTGAACGAACCTTTGCAGACATTCTTAACAACTAAGCTAAAAGGCCGGCTTCAGCCGGTCCCGGTGAACGAAGCGAACGATTTGAATGCATTGTCAGGTGTGTTCAACGGAATGTTCCATTTAAAAATCTTCTGCCTCGGGCGCACGGAAGGCCTTACTGTAGTAGCCGGACTGGTCGAAACAGCAAACCTGCTTCTTGCCGGATGCAAGCATATCGCAGGCATCACCAATTCGTTTTACGCGCGTCTTAAGTTGCTTGGCTGAAGTAATCCAGTGTATCCAGTCTACTCGTGCGATGGTCGTCGTACTGTTCCAAACTTTACGAGCCTCAGGAGTGGCTGCCAGTGCCTCCTGAAAGTCTGTTGGGATGTCAGGCTCGGGTTCCTTCTTCACAGGGGTTAGCTCTAGTGTAACGATATCCCCAACGGCCGCGCCTGCAGCTTCGAGTAACTCTCTACTTACCTGCAGCCAATGGCTCCGCTGACCATCCGGCTCAAGGGTTGCCTGGAAATGGTGTCCATTGATTGTGCCTTCAACTGTCGTCCTTCCTCGCCTCGGAAGCTGTTCACTTGCGTCTCTTGGCAGTACTACGAACGCCCACGACGTATCATTACCAGACTTTGCCGGACGAAGAAGCTTTGCTTCGAATCGGGATTTCACATCGATTGTTGTCATTGCAACTCCTCCAACTAATACGCCTAACTACTATTTGGCGACATCACTGTCGCGTTTAAACGCGACAGTGATGTCGTATAACGTTCCTTGTCGTCCTGCAAGCCCTTGTCTAGTCTGGAGGAATTGCAGCAAACGCGACATAGCCCAGGGAGAAGCGCGACATTGATGACGCCAGGCTCAGCTGCGGTAAAGACTCAGTGCAGAAGGTCGAAGCTACCTATTAGCCACTAGTCTGTCCAGTGGCTGCTTATGGCCGATTCTGTTGAAAAAGTCGGCCATGGTTTGCGCTTCAAAAAAGTACGCGTCCGAGATTGAAATCTTTACTTTTGGCAGAGGCTTCCAGACCCGGATTTCGGTCCGAAAGCCGAAGGCAAGCGGCTATCGCTCAACTTCGATTTTACCGACCTTGAACAGAAATATTCGGTGGAAATGGAGAATGGCGTGCTCAACCACACCGAAGGTGTTGAAGCAAAAGATGCCGATGCGAAGGTGACCCTGACCCGCGACACGCTGAACAAGATCGTGTTGAAAGAGACCTCGTTGAAAGACGCACTGGCCTCGGGTGATATCAAGATGCCGGCCTGGTCAGTCGAGAGGCAGCGATATCGTTAATCTCGTTCCTTTGTCCGGTGCGCTGTCGATCGTGAACTCCCCGCCCAGCATGCTGATGCGTTCCTTCATCCCCACCAACCCGAACGAGTTCAGTTTTTTGCGATCGGTCATGCCTACGCCGTTGTCTTTGATCTGCAGGTAAAGCCGGCGACCCTCCCTGGAGAGTTCGATATGCACCTGTGTCGCTTGCGCGTGCCGGGCAATATTCGACAGCGATTCCTGCACGATGCGGAACAGAGTGGTGGCGGATTTTTCATTCAGATCGCAACGGAAGTTTTCGTCTTTCGCCGACATCGTGCAATCGATCGCGCTGCGCTGGCGGAACTCTTCAAGTTGCCACTCGATCGCTGCCTGCAATCCAAGATCGAGTACGGGTGGCCGAAGATCATTGATGATACTGCGGACACTGCGGATGGCTGTATCGAGGTGATTCAGAGCATCGCTGGCCTTTTCGTTGAGCTTGGGGTGCATGGTACTGGTGCGCGTCTGCAACATGGAGACATCGATTCGCAACGCCAGCAGACTCTGTCCCAGCTCGTCATGGATGTCCCGTGCGATCCGCTTTCGCTCTTCTTCCTTGATGTGCTCCTGATAGGAGGCCAGTTCACGCAGCTGCAGCTTCGATTGCAGCAATTCTTCGGCCTGCATCGTCAGTTTGCGCTGCAAGTAGAACAGGTCGACAAACACCTGGATCTTGGCGCGAAGAACCTCGGCCACAATCGGCGAGAAGATGTAATCGACTGCGCCGGCCGTATAACCGCGGAAACGCTCGGAATCGGTGTCGGCCTCCGCCGTGACGAAGATAATGGGCGTGTGGGCCGACTTCGGGCGGCCGTGAATGAGTGCAGCGGTTTCAAAACCGTCCATCACTGGCATTTTCACGTCGAGCAGAATGACGGCGAAGTCGCGCTGCAATAGCAGGCGCAGCGCCTCGCGTCCGGAAGTCGCGGTGGCAATATCGAGGCCCATGTCGGCAATCACCGCGGCGAGCGCCGTGAGCTTGGCGGGATTGTCATCCACCAGCAACACGGATGCTGGCACGCCATCAGGCGGGAGCGGGTGCCGCACCTGGGCTCTCTCATTGAATACCGGGGGTTCCTGCTGCATATTTATGCCACTTCGGTTTGCGCTAGCGCCTCTTGCCATTACGGCAACACCGGTAAAGTCGAGCCGGCCTTGCGCACTTTGCCACCTTTGCTGTCGCGCAATGGGCGCGGCACAGAATCATCGATAGAGCCATTTGCGCATCAGTGACAGTAGCTGGTCGGTATCCACCGGCTTGCTGACATAGTCCGAGGCTCCTGCCTCGATGCACTTTTCACGGTCACCCATCATCGCCTTGGCCGTCAGCGCAATCATGGGCAGGGCTTCAAATCTTTTGAATGTACGGATCTGGCGCATGGTTTCAAAGCCATCCATCTCGGGCATCATGATGTCCATCAGCACGATGTCGGTATCGGGCTGCTGCTGCAGCAGTTCAATGGCGGTTCGGCCGTTTTCGGCCGTGGCCACCAACATTTTGTTGCTCTCAAGCACGCTGGTCAGGGCAAAAATATTGCGCACGTCATCGTCGACCACCAGGGCCTTTTTACCCTCGAGACTGTCCGAACCCTCATAGAGTTTTTCCAGCATTCTGCGCTGGGTCTGCGGCAGCCTGGCGACGACACGGTGTAGAAACAGTGCGGTTTCGTCGAGTATGCGCTCGGGGGACTGAACGGCCTTGATGACGCCTTTGCCGAGCAGTGTCCTGAAACGCTCGTGCTCCGGTTTGGTCAGCGTCTCTACACCATAGACGACGATCGGCAATTCACGCATGGCGGGGTCTTCCTGCAACGCCTCGAGAAACCTGATGCCGGATGCGTCGGGCAGTTTGAGATTGATTGCCATGCAGTCGTAGCGTTTCTTTGCCAGTTTCTTCATGGCGTCAGCGCCGCTGTCGGTCGTTGTGATCTTCACGTCGGTGTTACCGAGCAGATCGAGGATGCGGGCACGGCTCCCTTCGTCGCCGTCGATGAGCAGCAGGTTCCGGGTCTTGCGCCGAGCGAATGCCACGATGGCGACCAGCGCATTTTGAATCTCGTCGGCTGTGACCGGCTTGAGCAGATAGTCGAAAGCGCCATAGCGCAGCCCGCGGGTGTGGTCGTCAGCGATCGAGATGATCTGGACCGGGATGTGACGCGTGGCGAAATTGCGCTTCAACTGCTCGAGCAGCGACCAGCCATCGATGTCCGTCAGGCCCGGGTCCAGCGTGATCGCGGTGGGTTTGAAGCGCTCGACAAGCTCCAGTGCATCCGCGCCACGGGTCGTGACGATAGCCTTGAACCCCTTCTGGTGCGCGGCCTCGAGCAGAATGCTGGCGAATCGGGCGTCGCCCTCGAGCATCAGCAGCACTTGATCCCCGGGTTGGACAGACTCGCGGTCGTCCAGTACCTGTGCGGTCGGGTTTGACATGAGGTCGCGCTTGACCTGGCCAGGTACTGCCTCTGTCGCTGATTCGTCTAGCGTCTGACCCTGGGCATCCTGTGTACGCAAGGGCACGTACAGCGCGAAAGTACTGCCCTTGCCGATCTCACCGGGGATCAGCCGCAGCTCACCGCCCAGCCGGTGTGCGAGCTCGCGGCTGATCGACAGGCCGAGGCCGGTGCCGCCGTATTTTCGTGAGGTTCCGGTATCGCCCTGCTGGAACGCTTCGAAGATCAGCTTTTGCTTGCCGGCAGAGACGCCAATGCCGGTGTCGGTGACCACGAAGGCGACCACCGCATCGGCACGATTCAATTCGCTGTTATCCACGCTCCACCCGGACACAGCGGGCGCGATGCTGATCTTGACGCTGCCTTGCTCAGTGAACTTGAAGGCGTTGGACAGCAGGTTCTTGACCACCTGCAGCAGGCGCTTTTCGTCGGTCCGGATGACGGGGGGCAGGGTAGTCGCCAGTTCAATCGTGAAGGAGAGGCCCCGGCTTTCGGCGACCGGCCGGAAGGTGCGTTCGATCTGGTCGTGCAGATCGGCGAACTGCGCTTCATTCAGATCCAGTGTGACCGTACCCGACTCGATCTTGGACAGATAGAGAATCTCGTCGATCAGCTCCAGCAGATCCTTGCCCGCGCTACGGATGGTCTTGGCATATTCGACCTGCCTGGGAGTGAGATTGTGTTCCGCGTTGTCGCTGAGCTGGCGGGCCAGGATCAGCAAGCTGTTCAATGGTGTTCTGAGCTCATGGGACATACTGGAGAGGAATTCGGACTTGTACTTCGAGGTCAGCGTCAGTTGCTCCGCCTTCTCCTCCAGCGACAGCTTGGTGATTTCGACTTCGCGGTTCTTGCGCTCGACTTCGGCTTTCTGCTCCGCCAGCAGTCCAGCCTTGTCCCCCAGTTCCTCGTTGGTCTGTCTCAATTCTTCTTGTTGCTTTTGCAGCTCCTGCGCCAGCGATTGCGACTGTTTGAGCAGTTCCTCGGTACGCATATTGGCTTCGATCGTGTTGAGCACGATACCAATCGATTCCGCCAGCTGATCAAGGAAGGTTTGATGAATGATGCTGTAGCGCGTGAACGAAGCCATTTCGACGACGGCCTTGACCTTGTTCTCGAACAGGATCGGCAACACGATGATATTCAGCGGGGCGGCCGCACCCAGTCCGGATGAAATCGCGACGTAATCTGCGGGTACATCGGTCAGCAGGATGCGCCGCTTCTCGTAGGCGCATTGCCCGACCAGGCCCTCGCCGAGCCGCCACTCATCGTTCACATTGATGTTTCCCTTGTACGCATAAGCGGACAGTAGCTTGAGTTTCGCAGGATCGGGCGGGCTCTCGTTCATCATGTAGAACACACCGTGCTGGGCGTTGATCAGCGGAGCCAGTTCAGACAGCACCATCTTGGAGACTGCCGCCAGATCGCGCTGGCCCTGCAGCAGACGGTTGAATTTCGCCAGATTGCTCTTGAGCCAATCCTGCTCCGCGTTTTGCCGCGTGGTTTCCCGCAGGTTGCGGATCATCTCGTTGACGTTGTCCTTGAGCTCCGCCACTTCACCCTTAGCTTCCACCTCCACGTAACGCGTCAGATCGCCCTTGGTCACGGCGGTCGCCACATCGGCAATTGCGCGTACCTGATTGGTCAGGTTGGCCGCCAGACCGTTCACGTTGTCGGTCAGATCGCGCCAGGTGCCGGCAGCACCCGGCACGTTGGCCTGGCCTCCCAGCTTGCCCTCGACGCCCACTTCACGCGCCACCGAGGTCACCTGATCGGAGAACAGCGCCAGCGTATCGGTCATACCGTTGATGGTGTCGGCCAGTTCGGCGATCTCACCCTTGGCTTCCAGTGTCAGTTTCTTCTTCATGTCGCCGTTGGCTACCGCGGTCACCACTTTCGCGATGCCTCGCACCTGGCTGGTCAGGTTGGCGGCCATGAAGTTCACGTTTTCGGTCAGATCCCTCCAGGTGCCGGACACGCCTTGCACCTGTGCCTGTCCCCCGAGCTTGCCTTCGGTGCCGACTTCGCGCGCCACCCGCGTCACTTCGGCGGCAAAGCTATTGAGCTGGTCCACCATGGTGTTGATGGTGTTCTTCAGCTCCATGATTTCGCCCTTGGCTTCCACGGTAATCTTGCGCCCTAGGTCGCCTTTGGCCACCGCCGTCGTCACGTCGGCGATGTTGCGCACCTGATTGGTCAGGTTGGCCGCCATGCTGTTGACCGAGTCGGTCAAATCTTTCCAGGTTCCACCGACGCCTGTCACCTTGGCCTGGCCACCGAGCTTGCCGTCAGTCCCCACTTCGCGAGCCATGCGCGTCACTTCGTCGGCAAAGGTCGAGAGCTGGTCCACCATCGTGTTGATGGTTTCCTTGAGTTGGAGAATTTCTCCTTTCGCTTCGGCTGTGATCTTGCGTGACAGGTCGCCGTTGGCCACCGCCGTCGTCACGTCGGCAATGTTGCGCACCTGGGTGGTCAGGTTGGCCGCCATGCCGTTGACCGAATTGGTCAAGTCCTTCCAGGTACCGGACACGCCAGTCACTTCGGCCTGTCCGCCCAGTTTGCCTTCGGTACCGACTTCCAGTGCGACGCGTGTCACCTCCGCGGCGAAGCTGGAGAGCTGGTCGACCATCGTGTTGATGGTGTTTTTCAGTTCGAGAATCTCGCCCTTGGCTTCAACCGTAATTTTCTTGCCGAGGTCGCCACGCGCCACCGCCGTCGTCACCTGTGCGAGGTTGCGCACCTGGGTGGTCAGGTTGGCCGCCATGCCGTTGACCGATTCGGTCAGGTCGCGCCAGGTGCCTGATACGTCGCGCACTTCCGCCTGACCGCCCAACTTGCCTTCGGTACCGACTTCCAGCGCCACGCGGGTCACCTCCGCAGCGAAACTCGAGAGCTGGCCGACCATCGTATTGATGGTGTTTTTCAGCTCGAGAATCTCACCCTTGGCTTCGACGGTAATCGTCTTGCCCAGATCGCCTTTGGCCACCGCAGTCGTCACGTAAGCGATGTTGCGCATCTGGGTGGTCAGATTGGCGGCCATGTCGTTGACGGAGTCGGTCAGGTCTTTCCAGGTGCCGGACACCCCTTTGACATTGGCCTGCCCACCGAGAATCCCTTCAGTGCCGACTTCGCGCGCCACGCGGGTCACCTCGGAAGCGAAGGAGCCCAGTCGCGTCACCATGGTGTTCACGATCTCGGCGGATTTGAGGAACTGACCCCGCAGTCTCAGGCCGTTGAGTACCGGCGGTACCTGCTGGTTCAGATTACCCTCGGCAACCGAACCGACAACGCGAATGATCTCGTTCATCGGGCTGATGAGGTCGCTGGTGAGCGCATTGCTCGAGTTGACGATCTTTTGCCATGAGCCTTTCATCATCGGCAATTCGATACGCTCATCGACCTTGCCCTGCTTGCCGATCAGACGCGCCACGCGTTCGAATTCGGTGGTGGTGTCGGCTGCCATGTCGATGATCTCGTTGAGCGTGTCGGCGATCTTGCCCGGCATGCCGGTCCAGTCTTCCGGCATACGTGTAGTGAAGTCACCTTTGCGCAACGACTTCAGCGCTGCCAGCAACGTCTTCATGTCGAAAACTTCGATCGGTGTCGTCACTGTGGCCATGCCTCTGTCCAGTCATAATTGATGCCACGGGCAAGGCATTACCCATGGGCGTGCAGACAATCCTAAGAGCTTAGGCGCCGCTAACGGCTGAGGCAAAAGTGCAAGTGTGCTCTGTGCCTGCTAACGTCAAACTCTGCAGTAGATTCCATGGCTTGCTGGCCACTGGCCGCAGGGCTGGTGTGGGAATGCATGAGCGCACGCCACTGTGTCGGCGGGTTCAACATCATCCGTACGTCGAGACACGATGCGGCCGGGGCCTTGCGGGGGCGAATGGAAAATACAGATGATTGACCACAAAATCAGAGTCTTGCTGGTGGATGATCACAGCATCGTGCGTAGTGGCGTGCGACGCATGCTGGAGACTGCCGGCGAGATCGACGTAACGGGTGAAGCCGAGACGGCACAAGACGCAATGCTCCTGGTCCGGGAGCAGGATTTCGACGTGGCGCTGGTGGATATTCAGCTTCCCGACAAGACCGGCCTCCAACTCCTCAAACTCATGCGTGCGCACAAGCCCAAGCTCGCCGTTCTGATGCTGAGCATGCATTCGGTCGAGGCCTATGCATTACGCGCAATCAAGCTCGGCGCTGCGGGCTACCTCACTAAAGATATTTCCGCAGCCACCCTGGTTACGGCAGTTCGCAAGGTGGCCTCAGGTGGCAAGCACGTCAGCCCTGAGCTGGCGGAAAAACTGGTCAACGCTATCGGCAAAGGCGACGCGGCGCCCCACGAAGCGCTATCCGACCGGGAGCTTGAAGTACTCAAGCTCCTTGCTGCAGGCGAGAGAATTGTCCGCATCGCTCAGATATTGCACTTGAGCCCGAGTACCGTCACGACGTACCGGGCACGCATCCTGGAAAAAACAGGGATGGACAGCAACGCGAAACTGGCCCGCTATGCACTCGAAAACGGCCTGTTGACTTAGATCGCCCTGCCATCCGACGCAGCCGGGCACCAGACTGTTTGTAGTGGAATCACTACAAGCTCTTGGTCGATAGCTCTACAAAGAAGTCCTGCTAACGTCGATAGCGCGAGCCGTTCCAATCAAGCATATTTACCCCTCGGCAAATTTTCGTCCGCTCAATGGAGTTGTCTTCGTCAAAGTCTTGTACCGCCATGGCCTTCAGGATATGCATGAGAGCAAGTTTCGCGAGTCAGAAAAGACTCCGGAATTGATACTCGCAAGTTGAGCGCGGAGTGCACGCTGCATTCATGTTGAATCAATGTTCAAACTGGAGGGCATCATGATGATAGGTTATTGGTTATGCGCATTGCTGTGGGGAGTGGTGCTGCTGGAGGAGATCCAACTCATACCCCGACAGGAATGGAAAGACGAGGGCCTGAAAAAGGTTCTGTTGCTGCGCCGGACTAGAAACCGGACAGGCTACTTTATTGCGTTGATCGCGGGCGCCATGTGCCTTTATAGCGAAATCCTGGTGGCGCCGGTCGATCAGAGTGTTTTCAATCCGGAGCTGATACTTGCCCTATGTGGTGTTCTTTGGGGTGCATATCTGTCCGTAGTCTGCATGAAGGGGAAGCGATAGATGCCTGTCTCCATGACTACTGCGGGTAATTGAAATTTCACTATCGTCGCCCGGCAGGGAAACTTTGCCGGTCAGGCGCTCAACTCAAATTTTGCGAACAGCTAATTTTTATTGGCTAAAGCTGAACTTCCTTGTTCAACCTGGCTTCACCATCCAGCGAGGGCGGCGTTACCCAGGGTCCTGGTGCCTTGCTCCCTGCGCGCTTCGGTGTCTCTGCTTTTTGCATAGGTAGTGAGCAGTACCATCGCTCCGAAACCGCCGACGATGAGTACCGGATAGGCTGCCAGCAACTCCACCAGCGAGTACTTCCAGGCCAGCGGACGACCAATGCCCAGCATGGCGGCATAGAACCATGACACGCCAGAGAGGGCACCGGAAAACAGCGCCAGCATGCGCAGGCTGAAGGAGAGTTTGAGTAACGAACCGGCTTTTTTCAGCGCCGGCAATACCGCGCTATGCAACAGGATGCCGTTAAAGGTCAACAGCACAACTATGCCGATTTTGGCTTGCAGTTTTGGATTGAGGAAATATTCCATCCCCTTGCCGGCATAATCGATCCCGACAATACCAATGCCCGTAATCCAGAGCGCTACAAGTGCAAGCACTACGGTTTTTTGAAGGCTTTCCATGTGCGTGTCATCGTGGTGGCCTGACGCATCTCCCTTCAGGAGTTGCTTGACCATTGCAATGTCGCTGGTCAAGACCAGCCCGATTGCCACACAGCAGGCGATAAGATGAAAATATACAACGCCCAAACGCACATATTCCACGGTGGACGAAGAAAACATACTAAGTTCCATGGTGACCTCTTGGCTTCAATAGTGAATCAACTTGGCTCTCGGCACGGCTTGATTGGGGTTTTCCGTTGCTGACTGCCATTTAGATCCAGTAATTGTTATGGGTTAATCTTGCGACATTACGCCGCCAAGATAATAGTGAGTTTCGCGAATGAACTTTTAGTCATTCGATCATGTCCATTTTCAGGTAACCAAAAACCTCAATCGCACTGAGTGCATGGGAGGTTTAACTTCCGCTTCTGGGGGGGCGGTGAGGCCCGGAACCCGATCGACGAGCGAATCAGGCAATGCTGGTGGGGTCGGCGGGGCTTCCACCCCATTCGAGGAAACGGATCTTGTGAACCTCGCCCTCGCTGTCTTCGTAGACCAGGGTCACCGGTACCACGCCGGTCTTGTCGGATGTATCGGTGCGCTGCAGTACCCGTTTCACATCGATCTCCATCCCGTAGTGGTATTCGACGGCTGAAACATGCGCACCGGGTTCTTGCAGGCTGCTCTGGTCAAAGACACTGGGTGCGAGACTGGAAATCACGGCACTGACAATCGTGGCCATGCTCATAAGGCTGTACCTCCACTGAAGTTCGCTTGACAAGGACTTAATGTGACACGTGGTGAAAGTGAAGTTCACTTGACCGCGACGAACGCGCCTGCCTGAAAAGCCTGTAGTGGCTGCAAACTCCCGGCAATTCCCCACGCTTGACGCCTCTCGACCGTTCGTCCTTTAACCCCCGTATTTGTTGGCAAAAGTCCGTTTTTCAAGGAGGTCATGACATGTCATGACCGATTGTCACGCGTCGGGTATTGGCCGATTTCTGCCTGTCACCGAGGGCTATATCCGACCCATGGAGGACTCTCGGAGGCAATCTTTGGCATCTCCAAAATCACAATGAAACCAACATGCTCCACGTAGTAAAGCGTGCTATCCGTGATTATATTGCTGCAACAGGTGCATTAATGTCCTGCAATCAACCCGTCTTGTTCATCAGCAGGTCAGTTATCACACTGAGGTCACTCATTTGATAACGGCTTCTGACTGAAGGAGAGATGACCATGGTATCTGCGATCCGGTTTAACCAGTTCGGCAACCCTGAAGTACTGAACCAGGAGACACTGAGCGAACAAGCGCCAGGCCAGGGCGAGGTATGGCTTGAGCAAGAGGCTGTAGGTGTCAACTTTCTCGACGTTACCCAACGAAAAGGGGCGGTGCCCATTGCTTTGCCATCTGGGCTTGGGCTGGAAGGCGCGGGGCGTGTCGCCGCTGTGGGTGCGGGTGTCAGCAACGTGCGAGTAGGGGATCGCGTCGCCTATGCCACCGGCCCCTTGGGTTCCTATGCTTCGGCCCGGCTTTATCCGGCAGAGCGGTTGGTCAGAATTCCGGATTCGCTGTCATTTGACGATGCAGCAGCCGTCATGTTCAAGGGCATCACTGCGCAGTACCTGTTGAAAGCCACCTATCCTGTGGGGCCCGGTACAACCATTCTTCTCTACGGTGTGGCTGGAGGGCTGGGGGAAATAATGGTGCCGTGGGCGAAGCACTTGGGTGCCACCGTGATCGGCGTGGTTTCAAAGCAGGCCAGTGTCGAGAAAGCTCTGGCGTCGGGATGCGATGAAGTCCTGGTATTCGATGCGCACAGCCTGGCTTCCCAGGTCGCTCGTATCACCAAGGGTAAAATGGTCGACGTCGTCTATGACCCGATAGGGCGTGTTTCTTTCCAGGCATCCCTGGATAGCTTGCGACCACGAGGCCTGATGGTATCGTTCGGAGCCTCATCAGGTGCGCCGTCAGCCGTGGAACTGTCGACACTCAATACCAAAGGCTCGCTGTTCCTGACACGTCCTTCGTTGGCAGCCCATACGGCGAGTGTCTCTGAGTACCAGGAACGAGCGCAGGATGTGTTGGCCGCCATAGGTGCAGGTATTATCAAACCTTCGGTCCGGGCAAGTTACTCGCTGGCGGACGCAGCATTGGCGCATGCGGACCTGGAGTCGGGGCGTTCATCGGGGGCGATCATTCTAAAACCATGAATCTTGATGTTCTGAACAATCAGCACAGCGACGAAATCGCTGCGTTTCTGGCCGTGGCCTCGCAAGGCTCGTTTGTCGGGGCAGGCCGGCTATTGCAGCGACACCCAACAGTCGTTTCGAAACGACTCGCCGCAATGGAAAAGCGCCTTGGCGTTCGGCTTGTGGAGCGCTCCACCCGCCAGGTTCGAATTACTGAAACAGGTGCCAGGCTGGAGCAACGCCTTCGTTCAGCCATCGAATTGATGAATGAAGCGCAGCAGCAAGCGTCCGAAGGCGCCAGCGAAATCCGCGGTACTTTGCGCCTTGCATTGCCGGCAGCCATGGGCAGGCGTTGGCTTGGCCCGATGCTGCCGGAGTTTCTCAAGGCTCATCCGCATGTTTCGATCATCGCTGACTATAGCGAGCGTCTGGTCGACATCATCGATGAAGGTTTTGACGCGGCGATCCGAATCGGAGAGTTGGACGACAGCCGGCTGATAGCCAAAAAACTGAGTGACCATCGCCGGATACTGTGTGCCTCGCCTGCTTACATCACAAAGCACGGCATGCCCGAAACGCCACAGGACCTGATCAGGCACAATTGCCTTCGCTTCAGTGGCCTTGCGTCTTTTCCTCAGTGGAGACTCCATCGCGGCAATGAACTGCAGACGGTTTCTCCCAAAGGAAACCTGACGGCCAATGACAGCGAATCATTACTTGCGGCGGCCTGCGCCGATGCGGGAATACTGGGGGCAGGTGACTGGTTGATGAGCCGTGATATTGCTGCCGGGGGACTGTTGCAGGTCCTTCCTGACTGGCAATTGGATACCGCCGGTGGGGTCTACCTGGTCAGGCCATCAGCCAAGTTTCCGGGTGCCGAGGTCGTCGCGTTCAAACAATGGATTGAGTCAAAGTTTACGCCCGCGCCCCCATGGACCATCTGACCGGCTGACCTTCGATTCACCTGACCGACACATGGCTGCCGGTCATGTGTGTTCATAAAATCAGCATTGCATCAAAGCCAATACAGGATAGTAACGGACCACAACCAGCCGATGCAGAGGGTGATGGCAAGGTAGATCGCCACAATCATCAGAGGCTGATTCCACATGACACACCTCCCATAACCGTTTTCTTTGCATGGGTGCCTGGTAAAACGGGCGCTCGTCGCATGAGCAATAACTCGTCAGAACACTCCAAGGGTCAATTCCATCGCCAGTACAGCGGACAACGCCAGCGTCATCACCAACGCGATAAACATCAGGCCCAACTCGGCCAGCTGCTTATAAAGGGCCATCGGCCGTTTCGTGATTCGAGCAATTGATCTATCAGTGGAAGCCATCACTCATCCTCACTTTTGCGTGGAACACGCACCACAGGCTTGACTTGGGTAGTAAGGCGATGGAACCGCATGGTGGTGTCACGCGTTTCATTTCCTACCCCTCGCGTCATGCCGAATCCGGCGAGCCCCGCCGTCTCCATGATGTCCGGGACGACAGCTGTTGCGGGTACCAGGGGTGGTGCAACTAATGAGCCATTTCAATAGGGCGAAGAAAAAACTCAAATTAATTAACAAGCTGTTTGCGAGGGGTTTCAAGCGAGAGAAAGGGGGGAGGGGGGAATATTCCTCAAAGTTGGTGGTAAACGCCTGGTTGGGTGGGTGTAGTACCCCATTTTTGGAGAGAGTAGCGGCCCTGTTTCACCGATCGTTTTTGGTAGGGGCTACTTGTCCCTGAGGCGAGGTGGATTCAACGGGGCGGAAGGGCCGCTTCTAACTGTGGTTTCAACCGGTCGAAGCAACACACTGAATTCTGTTTAATAGACGAGTGAGTTTTCGGCACCGCACATTACCCGCGGAGAAACATCGATGCCGAGAATCACGTAACCGCTACTCAAGCAGCTGATCTATCAACACCGCATTGGTGTAGATCAAACTGCCGTCACTCGCCCGGTGTCCAACCAGATGGAACTGTCCGCGTTCGTGGTGCAAATAGACACGCATCTGACAGTCGGACAAGGGGGCGTATCCCTCGGGCATGATCAGATCCATCGAGTCCATATCGACATCGACCATGGCTTCCGGCTCGTGGGTCTTCTGCAAGCGCTCTTCGGCCTGCTCCAGACGGAGGTGCAGAGGGCCGTCGACGTAGAAATGAACTTCCCCCATCGGGGTGGACTTTTGGGCGCCGCTGGTTTTGCACCAACCTTCGATCGTCAGGGCACTCATGACGAAACCTCCCATGTGGATTGCTGGAATCTGTAGCTATCGTTCCTGCTCGATGCCATCACTTATGTTGGATGACTGCACAAGGGCAGGGTTCGATTTTTGGCGCCGCTTCTGGCCGACCCTGCTGTCCGTCATCAGACATTCAGTATAGCCGGTCGCCGGGCCTCGCTTGCCAACCTCACGTACAACCCGATGGGCTCTATACTTCTTACTGACTTTGCCGCCCGGATGGGTGGTATTTGTCTGCCCTGCTTGGACGTCAGAGGCGATGCTTTTGCATAACCAATGAACAACAGGAATAGGATGAAGAGGAAATGGCAATAGCAATTGTCCTGATACTAATCGTTATTGCATCAGTGCTATTCCACATACTGGCGCCTTGGCACGCGACACCGGCAGCTTCCAACTGGGGTTCCATAGACACCACCCTGTTCATCACCCTGATCATTAGCGGAATATTTTTCATTGCCATCACGGTATTCATGGCAGTAGCGGTGATGCGGTATCGTCACAAGGAGGGTGCCAGGGCGGCCTACCAGCCAGAAAATAAAAAGCTGGAACTGTGGCTAATTATCATAACGTCGGTCGGTATTGCCGGGATGTTGGCGCCAGGCCTTGTTGTCTACAACGATTTCATCCGGGTGCCGAAAGAGGCTTACGAACTTGAAGTGGTCGCCCAGCAGTGGCAGTGGGCCTTTCGTTTTCCCGGCCAGGACGCAAAGCTGGGCAAATCGGATATCAGGTTTATTGATTCCGCCAATCCCTTCGGCCTTGATCCCAAGGATCCTGCAGGGCAGGACGATGTGCTTGTAATGAATAATGAAGTTCGCCTTCCGCTCGACCGGCCGGTAAAAGTCTTGTTGCGGGCTAAAGATGTCCTGCACGATTTCTATGTACCGCAAATTCGCAGCAAGATGGATATGGTGCCAGGAATGGTGTCGTACTTTTGGTTTACGCCAACTAAAACCGGAAAATACGAAGTCCTTTGCGCTGAATTTTGTGGCGTAGGTCATTACAACATGCGCGGCCATATGATCGTGGAAGAGCAGGGCGTCTTCGATCAATGGCTCAAAGGCCAGCCGACTTTTGCGCAGACATTGACGACAACTGCCAAACCCGGTCGCGACAGCGTGCTGGAAAAAGGCCGCCAGTTGGTCGAACAGCTCGGCTGCAAGGCCTGCCATAGCCAGGATGGCAGTGCCAGTCTCGGCCCGGGATGGAAGGGGCTGTACGGCCGCACTGAACAGTTTGCCGATGGCACCAGTGCGGTGGTCGACGAGGCCTACCTGAAAGAGTCGATTCTCGATCCGAAGGCCCGGCTGGTACAGGGCTACCCGCCGGTGATGGTGGCCTATACTCTCAAAGACGATGAACTGGGCGCTGTCATCGCCCTGATCAAATCACTGGGTGCTGCGGGGCAAGACGATGAACCTTCGACCGGCGAAGCGTCGAGCCCGGGTGAAGACCTGGTGGCGCAGGGGCAGCGACTGGCCGGCTCGCTCGGCTGTCTGGCCTGCCACAGTGTCGATGGCAACAAGGGCGTCGGCCCCAGCTGGCAGGGCCTGTATGGCAAGACGCAAACCCTTGCCGACGATACGAGCGTAAAGGTCGACGAGGGCTATATCAAAGAATCGGTTCTGCATCCCAATGCCAAAATCGTCAAGGGCTATGCAGCCGTCATGCCGGCCCTGGCTCCGAGTGACGAGGAGCTCAATACACTGATCGCTTTTATCAAATCCAAAGCGAATGCTGACGCTGATGCGAGCAAGGCGGAGCCAGGGAAGTAGCCGTAAAACAGCCAGGAATGCACTGAAACTTCGGCAGGAGGATGACGTGATGGCCTATGCGGAGCAAGCCGAGACAGAAGCACTGCACGAGCCCAAGAGTTTCCTGACCAAATATATCTGGAGTCAGGACCACAAGGTCATAGCCATTCAATATTCCTTGACGGCCATCTTCGTGGGTCTTATCGCTCTGGTGTTGTCCAGCTTGATGCGCATGCAGATAGGTTTCCCCGGCAGTTTGGCGTTCATGGACGCCAGTACTTACTATCAGGCGATGACCATGCACGGCATGATCATGGTCATTTACTTGCTCACAGCCTTGTTTCTGGGGGGGTTCGGCAACTATCTGATCCCGCTGATGGTGGGCGCCCGCGACATGGTCTTCCCCTATGTCAACATGCTCAGCTACTGGTTCTACCTGGTGGCGGTACTGGTGTTGCTCAGCAGTTTTTTTGTCCCTGGCGGCCCCACAGGTTCGGGCTGGACGCTCTATCCGCCACAGTCCATTACCCAGGGGACACCGGGGGTCGAGTGGGGCATTGTCCTGATGCTCGTCTCACTGGCGATTTTTATTGTCGCCGCCACCATGGGCGGGTTGAACTACGTCACCACGGTGTTGCAGGCGCGCACGCACGGCATGACCTTGTTTCGCATGCCGCTCTCGGTATGGGGCATCTTCATGGCCTCGATCATGGCCTTGTTGGCCTTCCCGGCGTTGTTTGTCAGTGCGGTCATGATGCTGTTCGACAAGCTGTTGGGCACCAGCTTCTTCATGCCAGCGATGATCTCGCTGGGGCAGCAGCTCGATCACCAGGGTGGCAGCCCGATATTGTTCCAGCACCTGTTCTGGTTCTTCGGTCACCCGGAGGTCTACATCGTCGCTCTCCCTGCGTTTGGTCTGGTCTCCGACTTGATCAGTACCCATGCGCGTAAAAATATCTTCGGCTACCGAATGATGGTGTGGGCCATTATTGCGATTGGCGTACTCAGTTTTGTGGTCTGGGCGCACCATATGTATGTCAGCGGAATGAACCCGTACTTTGGCTTTTTCTTCGCCGTCACTACTTTGATCATTGCGGTGCCGACGGCGCTGAAAGTCTATAACTGGGTACTGACCCTGTGGCGCGGCGACATCCACCTGACCGTGCCGATGCTGTTTGCCCTGGCCTTTATCGTCACCTTCCTGGTCGGCGGTCTGACCGGGTTGTTTCTCGGCAATGTGATCGTGGACATCCCGCTCTCGGACACCTATTTCGTTGTGGCCCATTTTCATATGGTCATGGGGGTAGCCCCGGTACTGGTGGTGTTCGGCGGCATTTATCACTGGTACCCGAAAGTCACCGGGCGCCTGTTGAACGACACCCTGGGCAAGTTGCACTTCTGGATAACCTTTCTGGGCACCTACGCCATTTTCTTCCCCATGCACTACTTGGGTTTCCAGGGCATGCCACGTCGCTACTACGCCTATGAAAACTACGCGTTCATCCCGCAGTCCGCGCAAGACTTGAATGCCTTCATTACGGTGATCGCATTGACTGTCGGCGTTTCCCAGTTGCTGTTCCTGTTCAACCTGGCCTGGAGTGCATTCAAGGGCAAGCCCGCAGGCAGTAATCCCTGGGGTGCGGCCAGCCTGGAATGGCAAACGCCGGACACCCCGCCGAAACACGGTAACTGGGGCGCGAAGTTGCCGGTCGTGCATCGCTGGGCCTATGACTACAGTGTGCCGGGGATAGAGCAGGATTTCGTGCCGCAAACGGTCTCCGCCGAGGAGCTGGAGCAGATGCGGCAACTCAGTGCCGGAACCAAGGCGGACATCAAGACATGAACAGGCTGCTATTGAGAAACGCCGACGGCGCTGATCCCGGCGGCAGCTGGAGTCGCGACCCTGAGGGTATTCCGGCCGCCGAGGATGCCGATAGAAGGCAAACCGCAAGGGTAGGCCTGCGCTTGTTTCTGGTGGTGGTGAGTTCGTTATTCTTCCTCTTCCTGATCGCCTTTATTGCCCGCTCTCAAATGGCAGACTGGCTACCCCTGACAGAGCCTTTGGCGCCGTTAGACAATCTCCGGCCGCTCTGGCTGAATTCGGCTTTTCTGGTATTGAGTTGCATCGCACTGCAATGGTCGCGTATGGCCGCCCGAAAGGCTCGGTTGGGCGCAACGGTCATTGGTTTTGCATTGGGGGGTGTGTTTGCCATTGCCTTTCTGGCGGGGCAACTCTGGGTCTGGCAGCAGTTTGTCGCCTGGGGCTACTTTGTCGCCAGCAATCCGGCCAACAGTTTCTTCTACCTGTTGACCGGCCTGCATGGGCTCCACCTGCTGGGCGGGCTGATCGCCTGGTGCTGGATCGTCGCCAGATTTCTGCGTCATGTGCCACTGGCGCAACTTGGCGCCAGCGTAGAGCTCTGTGCCATCTATTGGCATTACTTGCTGGGCCTTTGGTTCGTGCTATTCGCGCTGCTGGCCAGCACGCCGCAAACCTATGAAGCCATCGCCAGATTCTGCGGCCTGAGGTAAACAGTCATGGCATTGCACCCACAAGCCCAAGTCGAATCCAGTTCATCCAATCCACCAGGGTCGCCGCCTGCACCGGGATGGCAGGGCATCGCCAGCGATTGGTCCTCGGATAAAGAGGCCTTCAAGCAGGTGCCTTGGGGCAAGGCGATGATGTGGATATTCCTGCTCAGCGACACGTTTATATTCACCTGTTTTCTGACCGGATACATGTCGGTACGCATGACCATCACCAGCGCCTGGCCGAACCCCAGTGAAGTGTTCGCATTGACGATCGGCGGCAAGGAAATCCCGCTTATTCTGATCGCCATCATGACCTTTGTGCTGATCAGTAGCAGCGGCACCATGGCCATGGCCGTCAATTTCGCCTATCGCCGTAATCGCGCGAAAACCGCGGCCCTGATGCTGGCGACCGCTGCCTTGGGTGTGACTTTCGTCAGCATGCAGGCATTTGAATGGAGCAAGCTCATCGCAGAAGGGGTGCGTCCCTGGGGGAACCCCATGGGAGCGGCGCAATTTGGCGCCAGCTTTTTCATGATTACCGGTTTTCACGGACTGCATGTATCAATCGGCGCCCTCTACCTCAGCATTGTGGCGCTGAAGGTATGGCGCGGAGATTATGAGCGCTCCGGCAACTATCAGAACGTCGAGATAGCCGGGCTTTACTGGCACTTCGTGGATCTGGTGTGGGTATTTATTTTTGCATTCTTCTATTTATGGTAGAGGAGCACGGGTGATGGCACATGCTCAGGGTCAGCAACATCCAATCAGTTTGTACCTTAAAATCTGGGGGCTGTTATTCGTCCTCAGCACGCTGTCGTACCTTGTCGACTATTTCCACTTCCATGGCTACCTTCGGTGGTCCCTGATCATCACGTTCATGTTGTTGAAGGCAGGTTTGATTGTCTCCATCTTCATGCATATGGCATGGGAGCGCCTGGCATTGGTCTACGCCATACTGGTGCCACCGTTGTGTTTACTGGTGCTTATCGGGCTGATGGCCTCCGAGGCAGACTATATTTTCCTCAGCAGGGGCATTTTCTTTGGCCAGTAGGCAAGCAGCTTTCGGATGGCCTTGAGTCCCCAGGCGCTAACCCGATATCACTCGCTTGAACTGATGCCATTTGTGCTGCCAGGCCACTGTCCAGTGGGGGGCTGCGGTTCCCGTGCCGGCGATCTTCAGCTTCGGATGCTGTTTGATGACCTGGTCCAGTACCGATTCCTGATTCGGTTCAACATCCACGAAGAAGATATGTTTGCCTTCTTTTACTGCCTGTTTGAAATTGCGGAAGTGAGTGTTCGGCACCTGGAACCCAAAAAAACCGCCTTCCCAGATGCAGAAGCCCAATACAACAATGGCAAGGAAGATAAAGGGCATCCAGCCTGCGGCGGATTCGGTCCAGCCCATCCAATAGGCGCCACCCAGGACCAGCGCTGCGAGTGGCACGCCGATCACCGCACCAATCTCACCAGAGTGAACAGCATCCTGTTCCATCAGCGAGCTGATCTCGTGGAGGTGATGTTCTTCTACATCAGCAACTTTTTCACTGAGTACATGAATCTGTTCGGAATTGATGCCGCTGGCTTCCAATTCATACTCAACGTTTTCAAGATCGTTGAGATTGTCACTGATGTAATAGTGTCGGTTCATGCCACACCTCCCATCTCGGGTTTGCTGCAGACCTCCTCTGTCCGGCAGCACTTGGCAGCTGTACTGTGGGGAACGTTGCACACCCGGTGCAATTTGAAAAAAGTATAGCACTCACCATCCTGCGGACCGGTCACTGGCTGATCTGCACAATGACCGGACCTTCCGTCACGATCGGCGGGTTCGCGCGGATATTCGATGCATTTTTCTGAATCCAGTCACGCGCGACTTTCAGGCTCGCATCGCTGCCGGCCTTGTCCGTGCAAACAGTCACCGCTGTACCACCATCACCCGTATTCAACAGTGTGTAGCTGACGAGGCCAGGCACTGTCCGCAGGGTCGCTTCGACGTCGGCATTGCGCTCTTCCAACAACTCGAAAAGCTGCTTTGCTCCAGTACCCAGGTAGGTTCTTATAACCGCATACATAGTCGTCTCCCTTGGGAGTGTCGCCTTGATGCCAATCCAGATCCGTTGATGGCCGCTATTACTCAAGGCTTCAGCTCGCCTTGATTTATTAAGCTTAGCCAAACGTCGGCGACAATCGTAATGCAACGACCACCGGCCATTTTTGGCCGATAACTGCCTGTCGTGAGGGGCTGAAACCGACCCAAAGGGGACATTTCGCCGAGAATCAAACGCTATTTTTACTCTACGAATTGGCCCATTTATTGGCGAACCTGTAGAGAGGTAAGAACGAGTCCGATAGCTCCTTACCCAGTGGTGTTAGTCCATAACCGCCATCGTTTGACTCGATGAAGCCCGCCTCTCGGAGCTCATTGACTCTGCTTTGCAAAACGGTGGGCGAGATATCGCCACACGCGCTTCTCAATGCACGGGAACTCAGTGAACCGTGCTGAAGCTCCCAGATAATCCGCAAGGCCCATTTTTGTCCGAGCACATCCAGGAGCGCCATGATCGGACGACGCCCGTCTAGCATTCGTGAATCCAAGTTTTGCTCATCACTCATAATTATGGCCCTTGTGTGCTACTTATTGTGTAGCGAATACTGGTGCTACATATTTGATAGCGGAGGGTACACCGTGGCTCGAATTCAAGCACTCAGCAAACCCTACACAGAAGAACTCCAGGCAACGTTCGACAAAATAATGGGGGAGGGTGTCCCACCACTGTTGTTGTTCACGACCATCGCCAGCAGCGAGAGGGCGTGGCGCAAGTTCAGGGGCGGTTCATTGCTGGATGGAAACCTGCTGACGCTTCGTCAACGGGAACTGATCATCAACAGGGTCTGCGCGCGTACTGGATGCGAATATGAGTGGGGTGTGCACGTTATGGCTTTCGCTGAGAGCGCCGGACTGACCAGAGACGATATCGGCCACACGCTGGACCATCCACTCCGGGCGGAATACTGGAAGGAAGAAGAAGCGGTGCTGCTGGCTACGATCGATGCCCTGCACGATCGCGCTACATTGACCGAAGCGGAATTTCAGGCCGCCCGAAAGTACCTCGATGACAATCAGATTCTTGAAGTGCTCATGCTGGCGGGCTTCTATCGAACGGTATCGTATATTGCCAATAGTCTGGCTCTTCCGCTTGAGCCAAACGCGGCGAGGTTCAGCGAGTTTCGTCATGAAACCGCGCAATCGTCTTAGGCTCACTGTCCGCTTCTGGCTGTGGATTCAACCGGTCGATCGCCTCCAAGGCGCCGCGTACGTTGTCGGCGACCTCAGCTGACCCACGCTGCTCAACCCAGTTGGATAGTTCCAGGATGGCGGCTTCGAGGGCGAGTTGGTTTTCGTTGATTTTGAGAAGCAGGGAGGGGAGCAGGTCAAAATTAGGCATCGCGGATCCTCGGTTATGAGGTGAGCGTAGCACCAGGCAGAAAAAGCAAAGCCCCGAAGGTTCGCGGCTCCGGGGCTTCTATTTTCGCCCCCATCCCTTAATGTTTGGCGAACGTGGCGCGAAGATTACCAGTGATGTACTAGCGCATCACTACTGCGATAGGTGGATTGTGTTCCGTTGGCACGACGCCGGAGAGAGGGTGGAAGCTGTCTAAAACCACTGCGATCTATTTTGGTTTTGCTGGGCCGATCCGAAGCGTTCATCGCATCGTATTTGACCAAACGCTTAGCAGGGCTAAAGTCCAGTTGTTTGTGAGCACGACGCAATAAAGGTCGGACCTGTTAGACGTTAACCAGCAACGGCTGTCGTCACGCAGGTTCATCAGTGGCGGGGGGGAGAAAAAGAGTATTCCTCATGATCAAACACCTTCAAATAATGGCATTGGTTTCTATCTTCGCGATCGTTGCGGGGTGCCAAACGGATCAATCGACTTCCGCCTCTGGTGCGAAGGCTGCGAACGCTCAGATGGATCAGGAGGCAAAAGCGGCGTTAAAGAGTTTATATATCAGTACGCCGGAAGCGCGTGTCTTAGCGCAGAAAGCCAAGGGTATCCTCGTTTTCCCGGATGTGCTGAAAGCGGGTCTCATCGTCGGTGCACAGCATGGCGAAGGCGAATTGATCGAGAACGGCAAAGTCACGGGATACTACTCGACCACTGCAGCCTCATACGGTCTTCAGGCGGGCGCGCAGAAGTTTGGTTACGTGATGTTCTTCATGACCTATTCAGCGATGAACGATCTGAAAAATGTTAATGGCTTTGAGGTCGGCGTGGGCCCAAGCATTGTGGTCGTAGATTCAGGCATGGCTAAGTCGCTGACTACTTCAACGGCTCAGTCTGATGTTTATGCGTTCATCTTTGATCAAAAGGGCTTAATGGCCGGGCTGGGACTGCAGGGTTCAAAAATTACTAAGCTCGATCGTTGAACCCGTCGGTCGGTCGCTTCAGCTGGAGGCTCGAGCGACAGCTAGCGAGCCTCCTCGTTGCCGTCAGGAATGCGGAGTTGGTCAAACCACAGCCAACGAAAAAATTACAGGTAGAAAGAGGTGTGGTTTCGACCCAAAGCTGCCTTTCGCCGGGGCAGAAAACGGCCAGAAGCTGCCTGTCAGATCCAGTCGGCATGAGTGGAGGCTTAGAGTCGAGAAAGCAAATCTGTCTCCATTTCCTCTGTCCTTAAATCCTCTCGAAAAACAGACCTCGAATCTCCAGCTGACCTGCCTTCTTCCACTTTATCCGTGCGGTTTGGCGGCCAGGAGTTGCTTCTCCGAATAGCTCGATCCATGCATTTCGAAAGCTCTTGTATATCACCCCATTGACCCTGCATTGCGGGCTGTCCAGACGTGCTGCCCGCACCTCCGGAATGTCCCAGCCGTTCATTCTGGTCGGGACTTTGCTGTGGCCTTCGATGTCGCACACCTCATAGCCCTTACCCAACGGCGACTCCAGCGCGGCGTGGAGGAGGTTACTCACTAGGCGCAGGTAGCCAATACGAAAACATTCCGTATGGCCATCAGTGATGCGACTCGCCCCCTTACCGCGTGCGTTTTGTAGTGAACGCAGGATTAGCAACTCGATGTGACGCGCGGCTTCGATACTTGGCAGCTTGTAGAGCGTACCTTCAGCGACGATGAAGTCTTGGCGGGTGTGCTTTTGGAGACGGCTGGTAGGCACCTTGCTGATACCAACCTTGAACACATCGCCGCCACTGTGGACGAGCAGGTATAGATACCCATTGGACATGGTCAGTACTCCGAAAGTTGGGACGTTTTTATTTTCTTTAGCCTAGCCATGCCTGCCCCCATGCAGTTCTAGGGCAGAAAAAATAAATCCATCCACTTTCCGCACCAGTACTTCAAAAATCTTGAGAAGCTAGTTGGATAGGCTCCTGTGGCAATCGAAAGAGACTTACATCAAGCGAAGTGAGCGATCAACGACGAGCTTGGCCTGCTGCAATGCCAAACCGAACTCTATGGAATTCTGCAACGGCACATCCCACCAAATATGCTCATGGGAGCTTGATGCCTGGGTCTTGCATTTCCGCCTAAACCCGTGGCACGAAAGAAACTCAGTAAAATCACTTCGGAGGACAACACCGGACGAAATGTAGCAGTGACGATGCTTGCGATTTACACCACCAAGCTTTACTCCGCGGTAGTAAACAGCGGTTTGCATCCTTCCCGACTGCACAATGAAATGCATTGTCCTTTCGAGTCCGCGCAATAGCGAGGCCGTGGCGTGCGGCATTTCACTGAACGCCCCCTCATTGTCGATTGCTTCCCATAGGCCTGACTTTCCAGTGCCTCCATGTAATACGCCGGCAGCTCTGCGTTCGCCAATAAGATCTTTCTCACCAAGACCGCGCGCCAACATTAGTGCCTCACATTTCGAATATGAGATAGCAAGCGTCTTGACTCCTGCGTTTTCGGCTTGCCCCGCGACTTGGATGGGTATCTCATGAGCAACAACCCATGGCATTACTGTGGCGCCATCCAGCAAGGCAGACAGTTCTTCGGAATAGCGTATGGCTTGAGTGATCGCGTCCGGCTTAGCGCGCCCCTTCTTCAGTTCGATGAGGTGACGATTTCCAGCACCATCCGCAATTAGCAGATCTAAACGTCCAGAGGGCAGCGAAAGTTGTTGAGCAAGCAGACCCCAGCCAGTTCCGAAAATATCCTCCAAACAGCTTCTAACAAGTATCTCAAGGGCTCGCTCATGCATGGTGAATAACTCCGACTGCGGCAATCATAGAGCTTCCTATCTCCGTCCGACGGTGTCACTAACCGGCAGAGAGGAAAAGGATCGAACGGCAAGTTCTGTAGTTCTTGTACACCGCCTCTGGCCGTGGCTATTGACTGAGATCAGGAAAAACGCCTGAGAAGGTATGCATCAGTCCCCATCAAAATGACCATTGCAGTTAGCTGCTTGGGCTGCTTTCGGCCGGCCAGGAGCTGGCGAAGGCGCGATCAGAGGTCGCCCGACGGGCAGGATGCGATAGATTCGAAGGGCAGTTAGTGGCCAATTGCTGCCTGCTACGAGGCGCAGCTATCGGCCCAAGATCCAAAACGCGATCAGCACAACGACTTCTGGTAATAGAACCGGGTATGCCCCGGTGGATAATCTGCCAGGCGTCCGAATTCGGAGTAACCAAGTTTTCGATAAAACCCGGGTGCCTGAAAGCTGAAAGTCTCCAGCCAGATACCAATACAGTGCTTTTTCTGCGCGACTTCTTCAGCCATGCGCATTAGCCGTTCTCCGATACCCTGGCCACGCATCGACTCGGGAACGCTGACAAGATCGATGAGCAGCCATCGATAAGAGACCTTGCCGTACAGTCCGCCAATGACTTCGTTACTGTCTGGGTCTCGTAGCAACAGAGCAAATGTTTCATGTGCGTCGTCTCCACCGTTGACCTGGTTATGGGCCAGCAACGGAGTCAAAATTCCCAGCCGCTCTGCTTCAGTAGCATTTTCAGAAAGTTGGATTTCTACAGACATGGTGCTCTCCCTGAGCGGTGAGTAACCGGGTCAACAAGGTATCCCAGTCCTGTCACCCCATGGCGGACAGTCCGGACACTAGAGTCCGGTGTTGGATTGATGAGCCGCCCAGTGTTTCATCTCTTCTGCAATGAAGTGGTTCACCAGGTCACTGTACATCCTCTCGATTGCATCCGGGCTCAGTCCCTCAGCCTCGGCCCACTCGCGTCTTGTCGCCAACATGGCCTTGAAACGCTCCGGAGCACGCACCGAAGTCACTGAGGTCTTGTACTTCGAGGCAGCCAGTACGTAGTGAAAACGCTTGCCCAACAGTTTGATAACAACCTGATCAAGGGCATCGATTTCACGTCGAATATCCTCCATTCCTGCACACTCTTCGGGCTGCAACTGATTGATGACGTCCATGTAGGTGACTCCGTTTACTGAAAAATTCGTGGGCCTTCGCAAGAAGTATCGGGGTTGGCTAAGGCGGATCGGCGAACTCTTTAGACTGCGTTAATCGATAGGGCGGTGGGCGAGGGTGACGGTGTTTGAGTGACCGCTGATAGTTGCCTGTCACGAATTTTTTCATCGTGACAATCAGGACTCGCTGAATTTTCGGCCAGAAAACCGGATTAATCGCTTACTCAAGAGCCCTGCAAACAAGTGTCGGCTGAAGCATTGCCAGTTGCTCACGAATTGCATGTTCATCGGCAGGAACAAGACAGTACGCGAGCCCGATTCGACTGATCAGCGCGATGATGTTCTCAAGCGACGCGACAGACCCGTTGCTGCGTTCGACATAACGACGATAGGGCTCTTCCAGCAAATCACGCCACATCGGTGCGATGTTTTCGAGGATGTAGGTGAACACCTCCAGGGTTGAGTTCTTCGTCAGATAGCTGTGGTGGAAGCCGCCGTTATGACGATCCAGGTAGCGTACGGAGAAACACACGCACTCTATGAGATAGACCTCGAAGTCATCTTCGAACTCATTCAGGGAGCGTTGCATTTCCTCAAAAAAGGCAGCGTTCTCTGCACTGACGACAGCCTGAATCAGCTCCTTCTTGGAACCAAAATACCGGTACAGGGTGCGTCGCGAGATGTTGGCACCGCGGGCCACGTCATCGATCGAGAAACCTTCGGCGCCCTCGGCAATCATCGCATCGAGGGCGGCACGCAGGATCAGCGACCGGCCATCACTGGCGTTTTCCATCCTGCTGGCATCACCCCAGCGTAATTGTCGACTCATTTGCACCTTCACACGCTCGGGGGGGGGGCGGGGCGGGCATTCGTGCCCGGCCCTTTGGAAAAGCAATTGAGCCCGATTTTCACATGGCATGGCACAAAAAGCCATTTCGTGCCAATCTCTGGCACAGATAATAAAAATTGTGACATAGAGTTAGCCATTTAACAGGAGGCATAGCCATGACCAGAAGTCAGCAGGACTCGAACCGGGACGACGAGTTTGATGTGGTGATTGTCGGTTCGGGCGCCGGGGCCTTGACTGCAGCACTGCGAGCGCACGACAACGGCTTGTCGGTACTCGCGATTGAAAAGAGCGATGTCTATGGCGGTACCACGGCGGTATCCGGGGGAGGGATCTGGATTCCGTGTAACGACCAGATTGCCGCACTGGGGGGCAGCGATTCATACGACGAAGCGATCAGCTATCTGCGCGAGGTGGTTGGCGAAGATTTTGATCAGCAGCGCATCGACGCCTATCTCGAAAATGGCCCGAAAATGGTTGAGTACCTGGCACGTCAGGCGCGCACGAATTTTCGCGCAGTGCCGCGCTACCCCGACTACTACCCGGACCGTAAAGGTGGCAAGCCCGGCTACCGCACCATGGAGCCGGCCCCGTTCGACGGGGCACGCCTGGGTGAACACTTCGAGCTGCTGCGGGCGGCTTCGCCGGCGACCCTGATTGGCGGACGTATCGCCATGACCCAGGCCGAGGCCCACACCATCCTTGCCAAGGAGCGCGGCTGGTTGCTGCTGACCGCAGGGCTGGCGCTGCGCTACCTGAGTGATTTTCGCTGGCGTCGCCGCAGCCGGCGAGATCGCCGCCTGACCCTAGGTAACGCCTTGGTAGCGAGCCTGCGCGCAGCCTTGGCCGAGCGAGGCATTCCCTTGTGGTTGCAAACCTCCATGCAGTCATTGCAACTGGATGAAGGCCGGGTAGTCGGCATCGAAGTGCTGCGCGAGGGGCGCACTCAACGCCTGCGGGCGCGGCACGGCGTGGTGCTTGCCTGCGGCGGTTTCGAGTCGAACCAGGCGATGCGCGAACTGTATCTGCCCCAGCCTACACAGGCCCAATGGACGGCGGCGCCGCCGATCAACCATGGCGACGGCATTCGCGCCGGGCTGGAGGCCGGCGGTGCGGTGGCGCTGATGGAACACACCTGGGGCGCTCCGACAGTGAAGGTGCCTGGGGAGTCGAGCCAGCGCGCCCTGTTCGTTGAGCGTGCGGCGCCCCGTTGCGTGATGGTCAATCGACTGGGCCAGCGCTTCGTCAATGAAGCCGCGCCCTACACGGACATCATCTATGCGATGTATGCCGACCATCAACGCACCCAGGCCAATGCACCGGCCTGGCTGGTATTCGATGCCGAGTACCGCAAGCGCTATCCCTGCGGTGTGTTGCTGCCGGGCAGTGTGCAGCCGGACAGCAAGATCCCCGCCGGCTGGCTCGACAATGTGATCTACCGCGCCGAAACACCGGCCGAGCTGGCAACCAAGATCGGCGTCGACGTCGCCGGGCTCGAAGCCACCCTCGTGCAGATGAACCAATACGCCGCCGCTGGCGTTGATCCGCAGTTCGGCAAGGGTGGCAACCTGTTCGACCGCTACTACGGTGACACCACCTGCAAACCCAACCCCTGCCTTGGCCCGATCGATCGCGCGCCGTTCTATGCCTTGCGCATCGATCCGGGCGAGCTGGGTACCAAAGGCGGACTGCGCACCGACGCCTGCGCGCGCGTGCTGCGCCCGGACGGCTCGGCCATTGCCGGCTGCTATGCGGTGGGCAACACCTCGGCTGCGCTGATGGGCAAGACCTATCCCGGCCCCGGTTCGACCATTGGCCCGGCGATGACCTTCGCCTTCATCGCCGCCGATCACATCGCCGCCGAATCGGCATCAGCCACCAACAGGACTCAACAATGAACCATGTGATGAAACAGGTACGACTCCACGGCCCTCGAGACCTGCGGGTGGACGAAGTCCCTTTACCATCCCCGGGTGAGACAGATGTGCTGGTCGAAGTCGCCGCGTGCGGTGTTTGCGGGAGTGACCTGGGCTTCTATGAGAGCGGGGGCATTCGCCGCGATGGGGCACCGATGCCATTGGGGCATGAGTTCTCCGGGGTCATCCGCGAGGTGGGCACGGCGGTCGTCCACTACCGGCCCGGCATGCGGGTCGTGGTCAATCCCATGGCCAACGGCGCGATGATCGGCGTGGGTAGCGATGAGGGGGCGCTGGCG
This sequence comes from Pseudomonas sp. BF-B-30, assembly GCF_019956305.1. Lineage (NCBI taxonomy): Bacteria > Pseudomonadati > Pseudomonadota > Gammaproteobacteria > Pseudomonadales > Pseudomonadaceae > Pseudomonas > Pseudomonas sp. BF-B-30. Next base: position 45,191 of record NZ_JAHBDG010000002.1, read on the forward strand.
AACCTGGTCCGGGTGCGCAACGTAAACAGTGGCCAGATTCTGCATCAACTGCCGGCGAACCTTCCCCTGGAGGTGGCCGCCCTCGTCGAACCGCTGGCGGTGGCCTTGCACGCGGTCAATCGCTCACGGGTGACGGCCGGTGAGTCCGTGCTGGTCCTTGGCGCCGGAGCCATTGGCCTGGGAATCGTCGCGTGCCTGAAGGCCCGGGGCATCAGCCAGATCGCTGTGGCTGACCTGTCTGCCGGGCGCCTGGAGATTGCTGCCGGGCTGGGGGCGAACCTGACGCTCGATCCGACACGAGACGACCTGTGGAGCGAACTCGCACGGGCCCATGGCAGCGTGCCGACTTTCCTGGGGACGCAAGCGCCCGCGACCCAGGTGATCTTCGAGTGTTCAGGGGGGAGCGGCGTGCTGCACGAGGCCATCGCCAGGGCCCGGGATGCCGCACGCATCACCGTGGCAAGTGTCTACAAGCAACCGCAGGCTTTTGACTTCTCGATCCTGCAGGTCAAGGAACTCGAACTGATCGGCACCCTGTGTTATCCGACGGAGTTCGCGCAGGCACTGGAGCTGCTGGCATCCGGCGCATTCGACCCGGAATCCATGATCAGCCACCGTTTCTCGCTCGATGACGTCGCGCAGGCTTATAAAACGGCGGCTGACCCACAGCGGTCGGCCAAAGTCATCATCAAGCCCTGAACCGTCGCACGGCCGGCAATGCCGGCCGTGCTGTTTATCAGAGGTGCCGTGCCGGGCCTGCGGGTGCAGTGGCCGCCGCATAGATCTCGGAAATGGAGGGATTGCGCCGAAGCGTCTGTCCACCGCTGACATGAATGACCTGACCGGTCACGAAGCTGGACTCGTTGCTGGCCAGCCAGAGTGCCGCATCGGCCACGTCGGCGGATACACCACTGCGCCCCAGGGGGATTTCGCGGTGATAGAGGGCAGCGATAGACGGGCTCAGCAGCCCGCCACCCGACATCGGCGCATCGGCAACACCACCGGGGGCAATGGAGTTGGCCCGGACCCCGTGCTGACCGAATTCGTGAGCGATGCAACGGATGACGTGGTCGATGCCGGCCTTGGTGCCCATGTACGCGGCGTGGTTGTCGAACATGATGCTGGCCGTGACCGACGAGATCTGGATGATTGATCCCCCCGTCGGCATATGACGCAGCAGTGCCTGAAAGTACTGGAACGGGCCGGTGAATTGCACCGCGTTCATTTTCTCCAGGTCTTCGCGGCTGTGTTCCAGGAACGGCTTCAAGAGCCCCCAGCCCGTGGCATTGACGCCGATGTCCAGGCCGTTCAGGCACTGCTTGCTCTGCGCCACCAGATCGTCGACCTCGGCCTGCGAGGTGATATCGCACGCCAGCCAAGGCACCCCGAGTGATTGTGCAACCGCTGCCACTGCATCGGCGCGGCGCCCTGAAACCAGCACGCGCGCCCCTTGTTCGACATAACGTCGAGCCACGGCTTCGCCGACGTTGCCAGGTGCCACACCCAGCACCAATGCCGCTTTACCTTCAAGTCGTTTCGACATGCTGTCCCTTACGCCCCCACATCAATAATGTGAACCGGATCCGTGCCATCCCAGTGCCTGGCGGCTTCAATGCCCTGCTGGATCAACTCGCGCATCCCGATCCCATGGATGATTTCGTAAAGCACTCCAGGCTCCGAATGGTTTTCCAGATAGGCCACGCGGGTCGTCGGGTTGCTGGCTTCAAAAACAATTTGCAACCCGGTCGCAGTCAATTGCACAAGGGTCTGGTCGAAGTCATCGACGACCCAGGCGACATGGTGCATGCCCCGGATTGGAAGGCCTTCAGCATCTCGATAGGGCGACTTCGCATCGTTGGTCACCTGGATCAGCTCGATCTGGATATCCCCTTGATAAGCAAGCCCGACATCGATCGTGACAGTGACCGGCTCACCTCGATACTTGCCTTGGAGGCTGACGTTGCGAAAGAGCGTCCAGGGCCCGACACCGAGATGCTGTCGCCAGCGTTCCATGCTTTGTTCCAGGCTCTCGACCAGATAACCGATCTGACTGATCGGACCAAGCAATGCACTGCTCATGACGCCTCCTTGGGAGTGATGTCATTGGGAAAAGGCTACTGACGAAGGTTCAGCCCGGGGTTGGGCTCTGTGACGCCAGTGGTGGTTATGGCACAAAAATCAAATTGTGCGCCAAGCATAATGGCACAAAATTGTTTATGTGTGTCACGCCGATCAAGGGAGTCGGGTGAGCCTTTCGCCGACGTCTCGCTGGAGGACGGAATGATTTGCCATGCAAACAACAGCCCTGCTCGTGGGTGCGAATGAGTTGGCTATGTTGTTCGCGGGGAACCGAAATCGAGATTGCACTCTCGATTCGGCGGAGGCCCCGGCAGTGGACAGACATTCGAGACGAGCTTGATAGACGGCGCTCGGAGAGAAAGGCTTGAGCCATAGCTCGTGTAGCGGAAGTCCGCTTCTGGCCGATTTATGCCTGTCGCGACGGGCTGAAACCGACCCAATATAGATAGTCCGTCCCAATCTGGATGGCGGTGGGCTTGCTTGTTTTCGACGGTGGCCGCTATTTGTGGCACACGCGGCGGTTAGCAGGTAGACAAAATGTAGCGAGGATAAGGCAGATTTAAGGGCATCCCCTGACTCCTTCATCGAGTATCTGCGTTGAAATCCAGCACCCGCGTGGCACCGCCAAAGTGACGCGATCTCGTGCCTAATGGATCAGCAACGGCTCTCAGCCTTCGGGGCAGGTAGCCAGAGGCCAACCGATGCGCGCTGCACGGAGGAGACTGGCCTTAACAACCAAGCGGTGAAATGGGGCAATAACGAATATGTAGGCCCGGCCTAGACGGTTGTGGCACTGGACCACGGTTGAAAAAACGAGTTGGCGACTGCCTTCTGGCTCTGCCTCTCCAGAACATAGGATCGAAATCCGGAAGTCGAGGTGCTTGTCGTCCTCTCCCAACACGACTTCAGTCTGGTTCGAGCTGTAGACCTTGAAGATTTGAATCCGATTCGCAAGTGTTGCCAAATGTTTGGCTGTCTTGAGACCAAAACAGGCAACGATAGTGTCTCGGACTTTCATGAGCCATCCGATCCAGGATGGCTGGTGGGAAAGGATGAATCGAGCTAGCAAATCTGGATTGCTGGAGGTGCCCGCCGGGAGCCGAATCGCAAAAGCGTCTGCTAGGTTCATCGACTTGTAAAGGTGGGTGATGCCGGACCTCGAGGGTACAGGCACGGACATAATGAGCTCAAATTCTCGGGGCATCGGGGATCTCTCCTGAGTTCTAACTACCAATTAGATGACATGCCATGTCGCGTTTCTTGTTGCGATGGTTTGTCGTATAACGCTCCTTGTCGGATACTGAGCCCGATCAAGACATCATAGAGCTCTTGCTGCCCAGCTGGAAGAACAGGGAGCAACGTCGCACGGCGCTTGCCGACATCGAACCAGGATTCAACCAACCATCCCACCAGATAGAGCGCCGAAAGGCATCCACCAGCGGTTGCAACGTTCCCTTGGCATACAAGAGGCTGGTCCACGGGCTCAAGTCCCAGAGCTTGCAAGCTCGATCGTGCATCCGGGTGTGTAGTTGCTTGGCCGCTGAGCAGCCCAAGCCGTTCGAGAATGAAAGCTCCGGCGCATATGGAGCCGATTCGCTGGCGTCTGGAGTCAAGTTCAAACGACGGCAGGAAATCTGGGGCGGCAAGTGCGGCGGGTATCCCTTCCTTGCCGCTGACGAACAATACCGCGTCGGCACTATTGGCCTCGGAAAGCGGACCGTGCACCGGAACAGGCAGGCCGTGCGCCGATCGCACGATAGCGCTAGCACCCAATATTCGGACGTGCCAGTCCTCAGTGTTGCGGCCTAAAATGTCCCACATCAGGAATAGGTCGATATCAGTGAATTGATCAAAAGCAACCAGAACGATTTTCTTCAAGGCGAGCTCCATGAAAAGTGCTAGCGTGCAAAACGCAACGGCCATCTTTGCTGGTGTTCGCAGCGTATCAATCGGTTGCGCACCATACACAGTCTGTATGGCGCTAAATATGGAGCGAAATAACTGGTGGGAAAACTAACTCGCAACCATTGGATCGCAGCTGGTTTTGAGGCCCTCGACCAAATAGGACATAGTGGCGTTTCGGCCGAGAGTCTATCGCGCCGATTGAATGTGACCCGCGGATCCTTCTATCACCATTTCCGCAATCGCGAAGACTTTGTCCGCACCTTGCTGGCCGCTTGGGAAGAAGACTACACGGAGCGCATGCTCGCTTATGCGGCGCAGGGTCGTAGCGCGGGCGAAATCTTGAAACGCTACTTGAGTATTGCCGCTGAGAAACAACCTGGGCGGGAAGTTTCCATCCGAGCCTGGTCGCTGCACGATCCGTTGGTAGGCGAGTTTCAGCAGCGTGTTGACACAAGACGACTGGACTTCGCGATACGGACGTGCCGCCGCTTGGTCCCTATGCCAGGCGAAGCAGAAGTGATTGGTCGGGTGGCCCATCTGTGCCTGATTGGTGGTCAACAGGCAGGGCTGCGGCGTGATGCCGCTCGCTTCAACAGTTTCCTGCATCGAGCCTTTTCACTTTTCGAAGGGGCTCTTCCACCGTGGCGGGCCTAAGTCATGAGCTAAATTGGGTAACTGAATAAATAGAGTTCGCGTGCCGCTAAATTCTCGGCAGCACTCAATTCCTTCACCGAGTGGCTGCTTGAACGCCATTCCCTTCAAGGCAAGCCGCCTGGCTAACGCGATCTACCAATCTCCAGCTCTAGTGCACGCCATTGGTCTCATAGGGCTAACGTCCATGCCACTGGCCTACGGCACTAATTTGAGTACGGCCTTCGCCGCACGCATACCCTGCACAAGGCGTATTCCTCGTACGCTTACCGATGTTCGTTGGGCAATACCAGATGTGTATCACTTGCCGATCCAAAAATCAGGACCTGCCGAGCGACCGCTTTTGGCCGATTCTGTTGAAAAAGTCGACCATGGTTTCCACGACAGAAAAGTACGCGCTTGAGATTGAAATCTTTACTTTGAACAGAGGATTCCGGGTTCAGATTTCGCGTAGCGGCGCGCGGAAAAGGCGTTTTCAGCGGTCAGTATGCGAGCAGTCTGGAAGTACCGACTTTTTCAACAGAATCGACCCATTGCAGACATTCGCCGACCACAATTGAGCTTTCGTTGAGTGCTATGGAAAGCTGATCATCAATTCGTCAAAGCTCTTTTCTTCAGTCGAAAGCTGACATCAGTATTGGCTATTCGTTAATGCCAGAATGAACAGAAATGATTGCGATTGGGGACAAAAGATATGGGCTATCCAGATCGCTAGTCTCATGTCAGTCTCGTGGCAGACATTCTTTCCGCTAGTTCCTGAGGTTTAGCGTTGATTCGTGTAGAGGCAACATGAAAAAAGTGAAGTTGGATCGTATCAACCGAGCAATCCTCGAAAATCTGCAAAGCAATGCTCGGATCAGCAATCTGGAGCTGGCCGAGAAAATCAATCTCTCTCCCAGCGCCTGCCTGCAAAGAACCAAGGCGCTGGAGGATGCCGGTTACATCCGTGCCTACATGGCATCGATCGATATCGACGCAATCTGTATCAACGTCATGGCCTATGTCATGTTCAGCTTGCGTGATCACGCCGGACATCTGCGTGTTCAATTCGAACGCTTCATTGCCAAGCGTCGCGAGCTGGTCGACTGCCTGAAGGTCGATGGCGAGTTTGACTACATTGCCCTGGCCACCTGTTCGACCGTTACCGATTTCAACACGCTCTGTGAACAGCTGCTGGATGAGAACCCCAACATCCTGAAAATCAGCAGCAACATCATTCTCGACAAAACCAAGTGGTTTGCCGGCTACCCGCTAGAGAATCTGATTTGGCGGGAGTGACGGCGCGCGATCTGCACAATCTGCGGTAAGTGCGCGTGCATCCCGCAGCAAGTGCAATGCACGCGGGCTATCTCAATCTTTTGCACCGTCGTCTTTGCAGACAATAGTGGTTTTATCCTGAGGGAGAGAACAGCCATGTCTGCATCTGCGTACGTTACCCTGGAAACGGCACTGGGGGCCTTTACACTCGAGCTGTTTGGCCAACAGGCACCGCTGACCACCGCGAACTTTCTGGCCTACGTGGACAGTGGTCGCTATGACGGCAGCAGTATTTTTCGCATCGTCAATCCGTCCAATCAGCAACCGGAAGACCCGGTGCGCATCAGTGTCGTGCACGGAGGCACGCGCCCCCTGGCAGCCGATAATTTGCCCATGATCCAACTCGAAAGCACACTGCAGACCGGCTTGAGCCATCGACATGGCAGTGTGTCGTTGGGACGTGACGAGGCCAACAGTGCCGAGGGTGATTTTTTCATCTGTATCGGTGATCAACCGCACTTCGATCATGGTGGCGCTCGCCATCCTGATGGGCTGGGCTTTGCGGCGTTCGGGCAGGTCTGTGCGGGCATGGAGGTGGTCGAGGCGATCTGGAGTCGTGCTGGAGCGCAAGAATATTTGTTACCTGAGGCCGAGATAGCCATCGTACGAGCCTACCGTCAGCCGCGAGGTGTGTGATGGGGCGCTATGCGAATGTAAGGGTGGCGATGGCAGCGCGTCGATACGATGCATTTTTGCTTCCCCGCAGCGATGCCTACCTCAATGAAGATCTCGCACCCGCTGACGAAGCCTTGCACTGGTTGACCGGTTTCAGTGGCAGCGTAGGGCTGGCGGTGCTGACACAAGAGCGGGCGGCGCTGTTGGTCGATGGTCGCTATACCGAGCAGGCCCGTCAGGAATGTACTCAGTTCGATACCTTGATGCTGGACGAAAGCAGCCTGTTCAGTTGGCTGCGCGGGCAGCTGCAACCCGGCGCGACCATTGCCTGCGATTCAAGGCTGCATAGTGTCGATGAATGCGCGCGCTGGCAGGTCATGGCGACACAGTCGGGCTTCAACTGGCACGAGTCCCTGGACAATCCCGTGCTTGAGTGCTGGCGCAATCGTCCAGAGGCGCCGAACAGCCCAGTGCTTGCCTGGGGGTTGCAATATGCAGGTATGGCTGCGCAAGACAAACTCGAAAACCTCACCGCCAGCTTGGGCGCGTCGCAGTGCGATGCCCTGTGGCTGCCGGCGCCGGATATGGTGGCGTGGCTGTTGAATGTGCGCGGCCAGGATATCGATATCGCACCATTGCCGTTCAGCAACGCCCTGCTGTACGCGGACGGCCGGCTTGACTGGTTCATCGATGCCAACCGCCTGCAACTGCCCCAGGGCTGGCTGCCCGCAGCGGTGTCTGTGCGTTCACCCCAGTGGCTCGACCAGGCCATCGCAGAACTTTATGGCCAGCGAGTATGGATCGATCGCCGAATGTGCACGGCGGCTGTTTATCGTCAGTTCGAGTCCGCCGGTTGTGCCTTTTATGAGGCGCAAAATCCTCTGCTATTGCAGCGTGCCTGCAAGCAGCCCGCCGAGTTGTCCGGCAGCCGTGAAGCACATCGTATCGATGGTCTGGCTCTTTGCCGGTTTCTGTATGAGTTCCACGATCGCTGCGACCGGTTTCTCGGGCAAAGCGAGTTGTCTATCGTCGAATCTCTGGAGGGCTGGCGTACGCGGCATCCCGATTACCAAGGCGCGAGTTTCGAGACCATCGCGGCCACCGGTGCCAATGGAGCCCAACCCCATTACTTGCCCAAGCCAGGGCGGGCGGCAAAGCTCAAGCACGGCGAGTTGCTGCTGATCGATTCCGGTGGCCAATACCCCCAGGGCACAACCGACGTGACCCGAGTGCTGGCCTGCAGTCCCGCTACCGCCCGCCAGCGTTACCTCTACACCACCGTGCTGCGTGCCCATATTGCGCTGGCCAGCTGTTTGTTCCCCGTCGGCACCAGTGGTCAGCAACTGGACAGCGTTGCGCGGCAGGTGATGTGGCGAGAGGGGCTGGACTATGCACATGGCACCGGGCACGGGGTTGGCAGCTACCTGCATGTGCACGAGGGGCCCCACAGAATTGCCCCCCACGCCAGCGCGGTGCCACTGCAAGCGGGAATGGTGACCTCGATCGAGCCGGGCGTTTACCTGTCCGGTGAGCTGGGGATTCGCATCGAGAACCTCTATGAGGTGGTTGAAGTCGAGGCGCATCCGGGGTTCCTCAAGTTCCAAGTCCTTACCCTGGCGCCGTTTGCGATTGAACTGATAGACCGTGGGCTGCTGAGTCCGACCGAAACTCAGTGGCTCGATGAGTATCATTGGACTGTTCGGGGGGCATTGGCGGCATCTCTGGAACCAGACGTCGCAGCATGGTTGCTACGGCAAACGCTACCGAACAACATGCAGTTTCGTGCTGAATAACAGTTGATTGTTTTTCCTGGCCCCTGCAAAAGCGCAGTTAGATTTCAGTGAGGCTGGCAACATGTTTCCAGCGTTCGCGAGCGCCTCAAAACAATTCTAATAGTCGGTTTGCCTCCTGCTTCTTAGTGGGAGAGCAAGCGTTGCCAGTATAGAGGCGAGCATGAACAGTACAGAAAACGTGATTCCCGATGGGTACGATCGCAGGCCCGTACCCCAGTCCGAAACGGTTTCCGGAACCGGGCTGGCGCTGATTACCTTTGGGATAGGGATGACCTTGCCGGTGTTCTGGCTGGGTGCAGACGTGACCTGGAAAGTCGGATTCTCGACTGCCTCGCTGATCTTCGTCGGGGTATGTGTTGTGCTCGGATTGCTGTGTGCATTGACCGCGATGGTCGGTGTGCGGACACGACTGAGTACCTACATGGTTCTGCAGTTTTCCTTTGGCCGGCATGGGGCCAAGCTGATCAACCTGACCATGGCGGTGACCTTGCTGGGGTTCTATGCCGCCACGGCGGATATCTTCGGCAGCACAGTGGCCAGCGCGTTGCAAAGTTCCTGGGGCTTTGTCACGCCGGCATGGGTTCACTGTGTATGGGGGAGCATCCTGATGACATTGATGGCCATTTATGGATTGCGCGGGCTCGATCGGCTGTCGATTTATTCGGTGCCGCTTATGGCGCTGTTCATGCTGTTTGCATTGTACCTCGGCTTCCAGCGCGCAGCGCCCGGTCAACTGGGCGGGTTCGCGGGCTCGGGTGACAGCCTGGCACTGGCCATCGCCAGCACCATTGGCATGGTGATTTTGACACCGGTATTGATGCCTGATTTCACCCGTTATGCACGCACTGAAAAAGATGCCTTGATTGCCATTCTTGGAATGGCCGCCGGTTTTCCGTTTGTACTTATCGTCGGTGGCTTGTTGTCGATCATTACCGGCCAGAGCGAAATCATGTTGATCATGGCTAGCCTGGGCGTGCTGCTGCCGGCCTTGGCCGTACTCGTGTTCTCCACCTGGATCACCAACACCGCGAATTTGTATTCCGCGACGCTCACGCTGGCGACCGTCAGCCGCACCGCGAGCTGGAAGCTGACAGTGGGGGGGAGCGTACTGGCAACCGGCCTGGCCGTGGGTGGGTTCATGACGCATTTCCTTGATTTCATCATGGCCTTGAGCATCGTGATCCCGCCATTGGCGAGTATCTATGTCACGGACTTCTTTTTGGTACGTCAACAACGCTATGACATCGACGCACTGAAGCAGGCCTCCGCATTTGGCTGGCCGGCGCTGGTCAGTTGGGCATTGGCCAGCGCAGTCGCCTGGATGACGTCCTTTGAAGGTTGGACAATGACGTCGCAACCTACATTGGACTCACTATTGGTCGCCCTCGTCGCATACCTGGTTCTCAGTCGATTGACCCCTGTTTCTACAGTAGTGCCGTCGCACTCGTAAAACCGATAACTCCCCACCCAATGCGTTGACCCGGGTTTTTACCCGAAGGGCGAAGCCATGCCCGCTTTTAGAAAAACGAACACTACAAGCGTGTGTTCGACGGGTCTGGCTCGTCTTTTTTTTGCCAACCGCAACGCCCATAAAAAGCTTTAGAAGTTCAGGAGCAGTTTCAATGAACATCATCCGACTCATCGTGATGGCCGCGTTCGGATTCAGTTGCGCAGCCCATGCCCAAGTCTCCAGCACACTGGCATTAACCTCTGAGTACCAGGTTCGTGGTATCGGTTACTCCGGCAACGATCCGGCATTGAGCATGAGCCTGGACTGGGCCGGGGAGAGCGGGTTATTTGTCGGCGCCTGGGCGACAAACACCGACAGCTTCGAAAGTGGCGACCCCTATGACGATGGCGCGAACATCGAGATCGACTTTTACGGTGGCTATAACGGCCAACTGGAAAACGGCTTGCGTTATGGCGTGATCGGTTATTACTACACGTTCCCTGGGACCAACTACAACATCAACTATCCGGAGATTGGATTCAGTCTCGGTTACGGCAACTTCAATACGTATTTCTACTATTCCAACGACATGATCAGTACGTCTCAGTCGTCACAGTACGTGGCGGCCGACTACACCTTCAATCTGCCGTTGGATGTAGATCTGACGTTCCTGGCCGGGCACTCCTTTGGCGAGTACTTTCGCCAACCGGATCTGACAGGCGCCCATGAATACTCGAACTGGGAAGTTGCACTCAAACGCAGCTTCGGCCCGGTCAATACAAAACTGAGCTGGGTCGACACCGACTTGTCGGGTCGCTACCACAACAGTGGCGAGTACCTGCGTAACGACGGACGCTTGATCTTTACCGTTTCCCACACTTTTTGAAATAACAGCCGGCGGCCCTGCGGCTGGCCGGCTTTTGCGTGATTGCCGGAGGACTTATGACAATCCGTGTGGCTACCGATATCGGTGGCACTTTTACTGACCTGGTTTACCTGGAAAACGGCGTGATCAACGCGGTCAAGGCCGACACTACACCGCCGAACTTTGAACAGGGACTGCTCAATGCGGTCGCGAAAAGTGGCGTCAGTTATGCCGACATCGAGTTTTTCGCCCATGGCTCGACCGTGGTGATCAACACCCTGACCGAACGCAAGGGTGTCAAAACCGCCTTGCTGACCACCCGTGGATTTCGCGATGTGCTGGAGATTGCCCGGGGCAATACACCGGATATTTTCAATACCTACTACCGCAAGCCGCCGCCTTTCGTGCCGCGTCATCTGCGTCTGGAAATCTGTGAACGCTTGAATTATCGCGGTGAAGTAGTAACCCCTCTGAACCTTGAAGCCCTTCCAGCCATACTCGACCCCTTGCGCGGGGAGGGCGTTGAAGCGATCGCGATCTGCCTGCTGCATGCTTATTGCAACCCCGCGCATGAACAGCAATTAATGGCTGCCGTGAACGAGTTGTGGCCACAAGTGGCGGTCATCGCTTCGCATCAGGTCAGTCGTGCACTGCGTGAATATGAACGCACCAATACCACGGTGTTGTCGGCTTATGTGATGCCTGCTACGCGAGACTATCTGGATAATCTGTCCACGCACCTGACAGCTAAAGGGCTGCAATCGGCGCCCTTCATCATGAAGTCCAATGGCGGCATTTCCCCGGTTAATGCGGCCAAGCAGGATCCGATCAGTCTGGTGGAGTCCGGGCCGGTAGGTGGCATCCTTGGGGCGCAGGCCTACGGCCAGTTGATCGGGGAAAACCAGTTGCTGGCGTTGGATATCGGCGGCACAACGGCCAAGTGCTCCTTGATCCATGACGGAAAGGTGGACATCAGCAACGATTACGTCATCGAGAAAACCGCAATCAGTGCCGGTTATCCGATCATGACGCCTGTCGTGGACATCGTTGAAATCGGGAATGGCGGTGGCAGTCTGGCATGGGTCGACGCGGCGGGTAGCCTGCGTGTAGGACCGCAAAGTGCAGGCTCTACGCCAGGCCCGGTCGCTTATGGTCGAGGCGGCATGGCACCGACAACCACCGATGCCAACCTCTATACGGGCCGGATCAATCCGGATGACTTCGCCGGTGGCGAAATCAAACCGGATGTCGCAGGGGTGGAAAAGGCTTTTGCGAAACTGGGAGAGCAGATTGGCGTATCGGCCAAACTGCTGGCCCATGGCGTATTGCAAATCGCCAATGCCAACATGGTCAATGCGCTCAAGTTGATTTCGGTCAACCGTGGTCATGATCCTCGTGACTTCGCGCTCATGGCCTTCGGCGGTGGCGGGGCATTGCATGCCACAGCCCTTGCCGCTGAGCTGGGAATTCCAAAAGTCATCATCCCGCCATTCGCCGGTGTTTTTTCGGCGTGGGGCATGCTGATGCTCGATTCCCGTCGCGATTACATACAGACGCACTTGCAACTGCTCAATGACGAAGGGTTGCCTGGCCTGACCGGGGCTTTTGCCAGCCTTCAGAGCACTGCCGAAGCACAATTTGCCGACGACGGTATGTCGCGCGAGAAGCTCCGTTTCGAGTGGCACATCGATGCGCGTTATACCGGCCAGGAACACACCGTAAAAGTAGCCCTTGATGAGCTGCAGTTGCCGTCAATACTCGAGCGCTTTCACGCGCAGCATGAGCAGGCCTACACCTTCCGGCTGGAGTTGCCGATCGAGGTTGTCAACCTCCATCTGGTGGCGTTTGGCGAAGTACCCAAATCGCCCATGGCGCCCATAGGTGTGAGCACTTCGACTACAGCCGAAGTTGCGTTGAGTGGGCGGCGCTGGGTCGAGTTCGAGCCTGAACAACCCGTCAAGACGCCCCTGTACCAACGATCGGCGCTGCTCAGCGGTATGCGGATCGATGGCCCGGCAATCATCGAAGAAGCGACCACAACGACAGTCGTTCGCCCAGCCGATCGACTTGAGGTCGACAAGTACGGTGGCCTTCATATCCATATCAGTGTGCAGGAGGTTTCGGCATGAGCAACGCCAATCCATTTACCCGCGAAATCATCAAAAACGCCTTGGTTGCCATTGGCGAAGAGATGTTCATTGCCCTCAAGCGCACCAGCATGAGCCCGATCATCTACGAAGCGCTGGATTACGGCATTGGTCTTACTGATGCGACAGGACAGTTGATTTCCCAAGGCAACGGTATTCCTGGCTTTATCGGCACACTCGATGGCGCCGTACGCAGCGTGATGGAGAAATTCCCGCTAACCGATATTTTGCCGGGCGATATGTTCATCACCAACGACCCTTACGGTGGAGGTGGCACGCATCTTTCGGATGTCTCGATGATCATGCCGGTTTTCCATAAGGAGCGCCTGATCGCCTGGACGGCCAACAAGGCGCACTGGACGGAGGTGGGAGGCAAGGATCCCGGCAGTTTCAGTTCGGATGCCTCAGAGATTTACCAGGAAGGCTTGCAGTTTCCTACCGTACGCATCTTTGACCGGGGGCGGATCAACCAGGCTGTGGTGGACATCATTGCTGCCAACGTCCGCCTTCCAGACATGACGCTGGGTGACCTGCATGCCTGCGCCGCTGCTTTGCGCGTAGGGGAGCGTCGACTGTTGTCGATCGTGGCCAAGTACGGTGAGGAAACCACCCTCGATGCCATCGAGCGGTTGCTCGAGCATGGCGAGGCGATGACGCTGGCGGCGTTTGCCAGCCTGCCGAGGGGCGTTTTTTACGCTGAGGACGTCATCGACGAAGACGGCCTTGGCAATGGGCCGTTCACGGTGAAAGTCAAAGTCGAGATCGGCGAAGGTCGCTTCGTGGCAGATTTCACAGGATCAAGCCTGCAAGCGCAAGGGCCGATCAACAATACCCTGTGCGGTCTGCAGTCTGCTGTACGCGAAGTATTCATGGGGGTCGTGCGGCCTGGCATTGCGGCCAATGCCGGGTGTTTCCGCCCAATCGAGGTGATCTGCCCGCCTGGCACCATTTGCACGGCCCAGCGCCCGGCGCCGGTGTCTGCTTACTTCGAGTCAATGGTGGCGGCAGCCGATGTGATACGTCGGGCATTGGCTCAAGCGCTGCCGGATCGCTTGATCGCAGGGCAACTCGGTTCTGTGTGCTCGATGGTGTTGAACGGGCGCAACTCCATTACCAATGATGAGTACCTTATGGTTCAGCCGTTGGTTGGCGGTTGGGGCGCTGGACATGACAAGGACGGAGAGAGCGGTCAGTTCTGTGTGGGAAATGGTGAAACCAGCAATATTCCGGTCGAGTTGACCGAACGTTGTTATGAGGTATTAGTCGAGCGCTATGGTTTTCATCATGAAGAGGGTGGCGCGGGGCGTCACTGTGGCGGAAGAGGGGTAATGCTCGATTATCGGATCCTGTCGCCCAAGGCTTGGGTGTCGACATTCTTCGGGCGCGGCATCACCCCGCCGTGGGGAATTGACGCAGGTCATGAAGGCTCGTGCAACTACGCTGAAGTAATTCGCGCACAGGGGCCAACCGAACGCTTCAGTCGAGCCAATCGTGTGGCGCTTGAAAAAGGCGATTTGCTGCGACTGGTCACTGCCAACGGCGGTGGTTGGGGGCCGGCAAAAGCGCGGAGCCTGGAGGCTATCCAGGATGATATAAAAAATGACTACATCTCGGTCGAACAAGCCCGGCGCTACTACCCCGAGCAGATGTCATCGGCATAGCTGAACTGGAGCTTGTGAGCGACAGCGCCGGCAACGGAATCGGTATGAGAGGTGCCTGCCAGGGACGGTAGTGCTTCTCTACTGCCGAAGGAAACTCGATTACTCATTCGAGTCTCGCTCTTTCGACTCCAGACGTGGGTTCCCCACGGACGGGCTGCGCCGTACCTTCCCAACGTTCATGGCCTGGCAGTGACTTGTGAGTTCGACAAACTGTCCCACCAACAACAGCAGTCGATAATGCCCCGAAAGACTTGGCGCCCGGCTCGGGTGGGTATTAATCGCAAGCGGCAAAAACAACTCCAACATGGCCCTACAACATGCACCCGTTACGACAAAGCCTGCACAACGAACTACACGCGCGCCCGTCACTGTACTTCGATGAGCCGGCCCATGTGTTTCATCTGGCGTTCCTCGGCAGCGATCAGGAGTGTAATGCATTCCTTGAAAACTGCTGCCCTGCTTCCCTCGACCTGACTGCCGCCCAAGGAATTACCCATCTCGATGGCCATGCACTGAAATGGGAGCGCCATACCGAGTTTTTCACCCTGACCCTGGTGGTCACTTCATCCTGTGACGACCTGTCCTGGACGACGCTGCCCGAGGTGCTGGCGTCAAAGGTCGAAGCGCATTTGCCGGCCTTGATCAACTCGGTGCAGATTGTCGTGCGTGGTGAAAACAACCTGGATCTGTCCCGTTACGGCTTCAAGGATCCGAGCGGCTCTTGCGTGGGTGGTGGCGATGCAATGGTCTGGAGCGATTTTCGTCTCAGCGAGGAGGGCAACAACCACATATTGTTCGTCAACCGACGCCTGAATGCCTACCGCCAGGGCCGGATGATACGCCGCCTGCTGGAAATCGAGACCTATAGGATGATGGCCTCGTTATCGTTGACCATGGCCAAAGACCTGAGCGCGCAGCTCGATGTTTTTGACAAGACCTTGGTCGCCCTTTCCGAACAGAACGCCGACCCGGACGGCAGTAATGCGAAAGCCCTGCTTGCGGATATTTCCAACCTTTCTGCCCAAGTGGTCAGCAGCTCTGCGAAAACCCGGCACCGCTTCAGTGCCACGCAAGCCTATGCGCAATTGGTGTTCGAACGTTTGGGGGAGCTGCGAGAAAGTCACGTAGGTGATTGCCAACGCCTGGGCGTATTTATCGAGCGCCGCTTCAAACCTACCGTCAGGTACTGCACCGCCACCGAACAGCGCCTGGAGCACCTGGCCGAAAGCGTGGCCAACCTTGGCGATTTGTTACAAGCACGGGTTCAGGTAGAAATGGAGGAACAGAACTCGGAAATCCTGAAAAGCCTGAATGCTCGTGCCGATGCTCAGATCAAGATCCAGCGCGCAGTGGAGGGGCTGTCGATTATTGCTATTACCTACTACCTGCTTAACCTGCTCAAACTTGGCTACTCGGGGCTGCACCTGCTCGGCGTTGCGGTGGCCCCGCGAGAGGCCATGCTCGCAATGACGCCGCTTGCAATCGGCATTCTTACGTTGATTGTGGTTCGCATCAAGAAAGTCAAAGAGCATTGAGACGATGACCGTACAATCTTGATTCACCAGGGCATATGGACTTAAAAACCCGGGAAAGCACACAGATTATTGAATGTCGCTGAGTGACTGCTTATGGCTGTGGATTCAACCGGTTGCTGCTTCTCGCATCCAACACGGTACGAGGCACCTCTAACCGGGCAGTTGGTCTGATGTCCATAAATAATGCCCGGCGAATTGCCGGGCATTTTCATTCCTGAAACCTTTGTAGCGGGGCTTAGTTTGCCGCTTCCGGTTGCGGCTCGGCGATCGCGCCAGTGCGGGCGATCACGGTCAGGATCGACAGCGCGGCGATTACCAATCCTGGTGACGTTGCCAGCAGCACGCCAGTGGTGCCGGCACCGGCGGCGAGAATCTGGCCGGCGGCCAGGGGGCCTGCCACCGAACCGAGCCGGCCGATGGCCACGGCCGCGCCGACACCGGTGGCGCGCACCGAAGTCGGGTAGGAAGGGGGCGCCAGGGCGTACAGCACAAGCTGTGCGGCCATGACGAACAGCCCGACGGCAAACCCGGCGATGGCCATCGGCACGATACCCACTGACAGGCCGACCCCGGCCAGCGCCGCCAACACCCCGGCGTACACGAACAGGACCACTTTCAGGCCGTTGCAGCGGTCCAGCATCACCCCGCCGAGCAGCGAACCAATGGCGCCGCCGATGTTGAACAGCATCTGCACCATGCCTGCCTGTGGCTTGGTGAAACCCTGTTCCAGCAACAGCGAGGGCAGCCAGTTGAGCAGCATGTACATCACGGTCAGGGTGAAGAAGTAGCTCAACCACAAGGCCAGCGTGCAGCGTGCGCGTCCTTCGCCGAACAGCGCCTGGGCGGTGGACGACCGTGGGCTGCCGGTGGTGACATGTTGTTGGCGGAACGCAGTGGATTCGGGCAGCAGCAGGGCCATCAGCGGCACTACGAGCATGGGCGTCAGACCGCCGATGATGAAGGTGGTTTGCCAGTGTTCACTGGAAAACATTGCCACCACGGCCGCCAGCGCGCCGCCCAGGGGCACGCCGCAGTACATGACGCTAATGGCGGTGCCGCGATGGCGCTCGCTCACGGCCTCGGCACACAGGGCAATCAGGTTGGGCAGGGCGGCACCCAGGCCCAGGCCGGTCATGAAGCGCACCAGCAGCAGGTTGGAGTAGCTCTCGACATAGGCGGTGCAGAGCGAGAAGACACCGAACAGCAGCACGGCGCCGACGAGGATTTTCTTGCGGCCGATACGATCGGCCACCCAGCCGCCAAAAAACGCACCTGGCAGCAGGCCGATGATCCCGGCGCTGAACACCCAGCCCATCATCTTCGGGTCCAGGGCAAAGCTCTGACGCAAACCTGCGGCAGCGGTGCCGGCAGCCTGCAGATCAAACCCTTCGATCAGCGCAACGATAAAGCACAAAGCGATTGTCAGCGTCGAGCGACGCGATGGACTGTCCATGGGTGAACCTCATTGTTGTTTTTTTTATGCAGTCGAACCCTCCGTGCGTTGGGCGCGCCGTCGGTGACCGCTGGCGATTAAGATAACAAAGATAACTAAAAAAAGAATGATGTCCTAAAAGCTGTAAAAATCACAAATAAAGTGTTTGAAAACAGACTGTTATGAATGCATTCATATGAATATGTGGAAATAGATAATAATATTAATGTTCGATTATCGGTCATGTGCGATTGACGGCGACCCTTGGCTGTTTTCATTCTCTGGTCGTGAAGCCGGCAGTCCGTGCGGATCCGGCACCCACGAACAACAATAAAAAGTGGACATCGAACATGCCAAAACGCCCCATGAACACCGGTTCCGTAGCGTCACTTCCCTGCGTTTGCAGTATCCATCCAGGGTGGGTCGTGGCACTGCTAGGCGTCAGCGTTCTGCCCTCTCAGCTGCGGGCCGAGGGGTTTATCGAGGACAGTCACGCAAACTTGACCCTGCGCAATTACTACATGGACCGTGACTACAAGGATGGCGGGGCCAAGTCTGCTGCACGGGAGTGGGCCCAGGGTTTCATCCTGGGCATGGAGTCCGGGTATACCGAAGGGACTGTAGGCTTTGGCCTGGATGTGCGGGGGCTGCTGGGGGTCAAGCTCGACTCCGCCCCGGATCGCAGCGGCACCGAACTGTTGCCGGTGTCGGCCAGCGACAAGCGCGCGGCGGATGATTATTCGCGGCTGGCGCCGACGGCCAAGCTGCGGTTTGCCCAGACAACGGTCAAGAGCGGCGATGTCTCGATCTTCCTGCCGTTTGCCTTTGCCAGCCCGTCGCGGCTGCTGCCACAGACCTTCCGCGGCACCACGCTCAGCTCCAGGGATTTCGATGGCCTGACCCTGAACACCGGTTACATCGATCGCATCAACAAGCGCGATTCCACGGACTATCAGGCCATGAGCATCGCCACGCCAAACCGGCGATTCAACGGTGCCGCTACCAGCTCGCATCTGGCGTACGTGGGGGGTGATTATCAGGTCAACAAAGAACTCAGTCTGCGCGCCTACCATGCCGAGGTGGCCGAGCTGTACCAACAGGACACCCTGGCGCTGCTGCACAACCTGCCGCTTGGCGACGGTGTGTTCACCAGTGACTTGCGCAGTTTTTTCAGCCGTGAGGATGGCGCCGCCAAAGCGGGTGAGGTGGACAACCGCAACCTCTCGGCATTGTTTGGCTACCGCTTCGGCGGGCACCGGGTGAGCCTCGGCTACATGCACTCCAGCGGCGACACGGCGACGCCGTACATCTCTGGCACCGAGTTGATGGGCATGAGCGAACAGACCATGGCTTCGGATTTTCTCAACGCCAAGGAGCGCACCTGGCAAGCGATCTATGACTACGACTTCGTCGCGTCCGGGGTGCCCGGTTTGAAGGGAAGGTTGCGTTACGTGCGCGGCGACAATATCGAGTTGGCCGCCTTCAACGCCGAGGACCGCAAAGAGCGCGAATTCCAGATGGAACTGGGTTATGTGATTCAGAGCGGCCCGCTGAAAAACGTCGGGCTGTTGGCGCGCAAGGCGATCTATCGCAATGACTTCCCGAGCGGTACGGCGTTTCGTGATGAAAACCAGACCCGGTTCCAGGTGCTCTATACCTTGCCGATCTGGTAAGCCCGGGCCCTTCGATGTTCCCCGCCGGCCGCCCCTTCTGGAGCGTGCCGGCAGCGTGCGTTCAGTCCTGGTAAACCTTCCTCAGCAAGCGCAGCAGCTCTTCGCGCTCTTCGCCGGTCAGCGCTGAAGTGGAGTCGAAATCGCTTTGCGCGGCGATCTGCTTGAGCTCCTTGAGCAAGGTTTCGCCGGTCTTGCTCAGGAAGATTCCGTAGGAGCGTTTGTCCGGCTTGCAACGCACTCGCACCGCCAGCGCGCGGCTTTCCAGTTTATTGAGCAACGGCACCACCTGCGGCGGCTCGATGGCCAGGGCCCGGGCCAGGTCGGCCTGCATCAGCCCCGGATTCTGGTCGATGATCGCCAGGGCCGAGAACTGCGCGGGGCGCAGGTCATGGGCTGACAGGCGACCGATCAGGTTCTGGAACAGTTTGAGTTGGGCGCGCCGCATCGCGTAGCCGATCAGGTCATCCAGTGCCGAATCCAGCGGTGCCTGCAGCTCGGCGGTGGCGGACGGGGACTCGTTCTGGTCGGCGAGGGGAGAAGGCTTGGCCATTGCGGGTGAATCCTGAAGAGATGGAGGTTAACAAGTGTATCTAGTTTGCCGGGGTTGGCCGCTGATAGCTATGCCCGTCGTTCATGGTGAAGGGGACGGAGGATATTTTCGGGTGGATAAAAAATGGTTAATTAGATTAATAGTTAATTGACATAACTATATCGATCCTTTAATTTCCAGTCATCTTCAAGCCAAGAACAAGAGAGTATCGCCATGAGCAATTACGAAGGTCGCTGGACAACCGTCAAGGTCGAGATCGAAGAAGGCATCGCCTGGGTCATCCTCAATCGCCCGGAAAAACGCAACGCCATGAGTCCGACGCTCAACCGGGAAATGATCGATGTGCTGGAAACCCTTGAGCAGGATCCGGCGGCCGGCGTGCTGGTGCTGACCGGTGCCGGCGAAGCCTGGACCGCGGGCATGGACCTCAAGGAATACTTCCGCGAAGTGGACGCGGGCCCGGAGATCCTCCAGGAAAAAATCCGCCGCGAAGCCTCGCAGTGGCAATGGAAACTGCTGCGCATGTACACCAAGCCGACCATCGCCATGGTCAACGGCTGGTGTTTCGGTGGTGGCTTCAGCCCACTGGTGGCCTGTGACCTGGCGATCTGCGCCGACGAAGCGACCTTCGGCCTCTCGGAAATCAACTGGGGCATCCCGCCGGGCAACCTGGTGAGCAAAGCCATGGCCGACACCGTGGGCCATCGTCAGTCGCTGTACTACATCATGACCGGCAAGACCTTCGGTGGGCAGAAAGCCGCCGAGATGGGCCTGGTCAACGAAAGCGTACCCTTGGTGCAACTGCGTGAAGTCACCGTGGACCTGGCGCGCAACCTGCTGGAGAAAAACCCGGTGGTACTGCGTGCGGCCAAGCATGGCTTCAAGCGCTGCCGCGAGCTGACCTGGGAGCAGAACGAGGACTACCTGTACGCCAAGCTTGACCAGTCGCGCCTGCTCGACACCGAGGGTGGCCGCGAGCAGGGCATGAAGCAGTTCCTCGACGACAAGAGCATCAAGCCCGGTCTGCAGGCCTACAAGCGCTGAGACTGATCACCGGGTGCATGTCCGCCCCGGCGCTCTGCATCGCTCGAATGCATTCCCGACAAAGACAATAAAGAGGAATCACCATGCTGGACGTGCCCCTGTTGATTGGCGGCCAGTCGCTGCCTGCCCGCGACGGTCGAACCTTTGAGCGCCGCAACCCGGTGACCGGTGAATTGGTATCGCGGGTTGCTGCCGCCACCCTGGAAGATGCCGATGCCGCGGTGGCTGCGGCCCAGGCAGCGTTTCCCGCCTGGGCCGCCCTGGCGCCCAATGAACGTCGCACCCGTTTGCTCAAGGCGGCCGAGCAGTTGCAGGCGCGCAGCGACGAATTCATCGCGGCGGCCGGCGAAACCGGGGCCATGGCCAACTGGTACGGTTTCAACGTGCGGCTGGCGGCCAACATGCTGCGTGAAGCGGCATCGATGACCACCCAGATCAATGGCGAAGTGATTCCCTCGGATGTGCCGGGCAGTTTTGCCATGGCCCTGCGCCAACCCTGTGGCGTGGTGCTGGGGATCGCCCCGTGGAACGCCCCGGTGATTCTCGCCACCCGCGCCATCGCCATGCCGCTGGCGTGCGGCAATACCGTGGTGCTCAAGGCGTCTGAGCTGAGCCCAGCGGTGCATCGTCTGATCGGCCAGGTCTTGCAGGATGCAGGGTTGGGTGACGGCGTGGTCAACGTCATCAGCAATGCCCCGGCGGATGCCTCGGCGATTGTCGAGCGGCTGATCGCCAACCCGGCGGTGCGGCGGGTCAACTTCACCGGCTCGACCCATGTCGGGCGCATCGTCGGCGAGCTTTCGGCGCGCCACCTAAAGCCAGCCTTGCTGGAGCTGGGCGGCAAGGCGCCATTGCTGGTGCTCGATGATGCCGACCTGGATGCGGCGGTGGAGGCAGCCGCTTTCGGCGCGTACTTCAATCAGGGACAGATCTGCATGTCCACCGAACGGCTGATCGTCGATGCCAAGGTCGCCGACGCCTTTGTCGAAAAGCTGGCGGCCAAGGTCGAGACCCTGCGCGCCGGTGATCCCGCGCTGGCGGATTCGGTGCTCGGTTCGCTGGTGGATGCCAGTGCCGGAACGCGCATCAAGGGGTTGATCGATGATGCCCTGGCCAAGGGCGCGCGGTTGGTGGTCGGTGGACAGCTGGACGGCAGCATTTTGCAGCCGACCCTGCTCGATGGCGTTGACGAGAGCATGCGTCTGTACCGCGAGGAATCCTTCGGCCCGGTGGCGGTGTTGTTGCGCGGGGTGGGCGATGAAGCGTTGCTGCGTCTGGCCAACGATTCCGAGTTCGGGTTGTCGGCGGCGATCTTCAGCCGCGATACCGGGCGCGCCCTGGCGCTGGCCCAACGGGTCGAGTCGGGCATCTGCCATATCAACGGCCCGACCGTGCACGACGAAGCGCAAATGCCCTTCGGTGGAGTCAAGTCCAGCGGCTACGGCAGCTTTGGCGGCAAGGCGTCCATCGAGCATTTCACCCAGTTGCGCTGGGTTACTTTGCAGCATGGACCGCGGCACTACCCGATCTGAACCGCAGAAATAACAATAAAAAAAGGCTGTAGCCACCGCCATGCCCATTCGTGCGGCTTGGTGGTAGCGTGCCTTGATGGAGAACAAGCACGTGAGTTCCGAATTCAGATCGCAACCCCACATCGAGGCCTGCGCGCCGCGCTACCGTCACGTGGCCATCGGTCGCGCAGCGGTTGAGGTCACAGAACAGCAGGGCGCGTTGCACATGCGTTCCCTGGAGCCATTGGCCGAGTATCCATCGCGACTGCTTGACCGTTTGGTGCTTTGGGCCAAGGTGCGTCCCGAGCAAACCTTTATCGCCGCCCGCCAGGCCGACGGTGACTGGCGCCGGGTCAGTTACGCCGAGATGCTCGAGAGTGTTCGGGCCATCGCCCAAAGCCTGTTGAGCTACGGCCTGTCAGCAGACAAACCGCTGGTGTTGCTCTCAGGCAATGACATCGAGCATTTGCAACTCGCCTTCGGCGCCATGTACGCGGGCATTCCCTACTGCCCGGTGTCGCCGGCCTATTCGCTGCTGTCCCAGGATTTCGCCAAGCTGCGTCACGTCTGCGATCTGCTGCAACCTGGCTTGGTGTTTGTCAGTGATGCTGTGGCCTACCAGCGCGCCATCGATGCCGTGATACCCGCTGAAACGCCCATGATTACCGTCCGGGGCGAAATCGCGGGACGCCACCAAGTGAGTTTCGCCAGCCTGCTTGAACAACCGGGCGGGGCCGAGGCCGAGGCCGCTTTTGCTGGCACGGGGTCGGACAGCATCGCCAAGTTCCTGTTCACCTCCGGCTCGACCAAGCTGCCCAAGGCGGTGATCACCACCCAGCGCATGCTGTGCTCTAACCAACAGATGCTGTTGCAGACCTTTCCGGTGTTCGGCGAAGAACCGCCGGTGCTGGTGGACTGGCTGCCGTGGAACCACACTTTCGGCGGCAGCCATAACGTCGGCATCGTGCTCTACAACGGTGGCAGCTTTTACTTGGACGACGGCAAACCCACGGCGCAGGGGTTTGCGCAAACCCTGCGTAATCTCAAAGACGTGTCGCCTACGGCCTACCTGACCGTACCCAAAGGCTGGGAAGAATTGGCCTCGGCACTGGAGCAGGACGCGGAGCTGCGGGAGATCTTTTTCAAGCGTATCAGTCTGTTTTTCTTTGCCGCCGCCGGTCTGTCGCAAAGTGTCTGGGACCGCCTCGACCGGATCAGCGAACAGCACTGCGGTGAGCGTATCCGCATGATGGCCGGGCTCGGCATGACCGAGGCTTCGCCGTCTTGCACCTTCACCACCGGGCCGTTGTCCATGGCCGGTTATGTCGGCTTGCCGGCGCCAGGTTGTGAGGTGCGCCTGGTGCCGGTGGACGGCAAACTCGAAGGACGCTTTCGTGGGCCGCACATCATGCCCGGCTACTGGCGGTCACCACAGCAGACCCACGATGCGTTCGACTCGCAGGGCTTCTACTGCTCCGGAGATGCGCTCAAGCTCGCCGACCCGCGCGATCCGCAATTGGGGCTGATGTTCGACGGGCGCATCGCCGAAGATTTCAAGTTGTCATCCGGGGTGTTCGTCAGCGTCGGGCCGTTGCGCAGCCGCGCGGTGCTCGAAGGTTCACCCTATGTCCAGGACCTGGTGGTGACCGCGCCGGATCGCGAGTGCCTGGGCGCGCTGGTCTTTGCGCGGATGTTCGAATGTCGACGGCTGTCAGGGCTGGCGGCCAGTGCCAGCGACGCCGAGGTGTTGGCCAGCGCGCCGGTGCGCGAGTGGTTCGCCGGCTGGTTGCAGCGATTCAATCGCGAGGCCACGGGCAATGCCAGTCGCCTGGAATGGATCGCCTTGCTTGACGAGCCGGCGTCCATCGATCGGGGGGAAATCACCGACAAGGGTTCGATCAACCAGCGTGCGGTATTGCAGTGGCGCGCGGAGCAGGTCGAGGCGCTGTATCGCGGGCTTGATCCTGCCATCCTGCGCGCCGGGGCGAAGTCGTGAGCGAAGTCCTGAACACCGGCGGGCAGTACTCGGCCTTTGCCGATGCGGCGATTTTCGATGCGGTGCGCACACCGTGGGTGGACCTCGGTGGGGCACTGGCCGAGGTGTCGCCGATCGACCTGGGCATCAAGGTCGGGCGCGAAGTACTGGCGCGCGCGCAAGTTGACCCGCTGGCAGTCGACAGCGTGCTGGCGGGTTCCATGGCCCAGGCCAGTTTCGATGCCTACATGCTGCCACGGCACATCGGCCTCTACAGCGGCGTGGCGCAATCGGTTCCGGCACTGGGGGTGCAGCGGATCTGCGCCACCGGTTTCGAACTGCTGCGCCAGGCCGCCAGGCAACTGGATGACGGCGTGCAATTGGCCCTGTGCGTGGCCACCGAATCGATGTCGCGCAATCCGATTGCGGCCTATACCCATCGAGGCGGTTTCCGCCTTGGCGCGCAAGTGCAGTTCAAGGATTTTCTCTGGGAAGCCTTGTACGACCCGGCTCCCGGGGTGGACATGATCACCACCGCCGACAACCTCGCGCGGCGTTATGGGCTGAGTCGAGAAGCGGTGGACGCATACGCCTGTGCCAGTCATCAGCGGGCATTTGCGGCACAACACGCGGGCTGGCTGGCACCCGAGCTCGTTGCCGTGGGGCATCAGGTGTTCGAACTGCAAGGCTATCAGCCACGGGGCATCCGCCTGTCACGCGGCGTCGACACGGTGAGTGAAGACAGCCACCCACGGCCCGGAGACATCGCGGCGTTGTCCCGGTTGCACACCGTGCACGAAGGCGGGGTGCAAACCGCCGGCAACAGTTGTGCGGTGGTCGATGGCGCGGCGGCGGCCCTGGTCGGGCGCGCTTCGGCCCGTCGGGATACACCGTTGGCCTTGCTGCGGGCCAGCGCGGTGGTCGGGGTGGCGCCGGAGTTCATGGGCATCGGTCCGGCACCGGCGATTCGCCTGCTGCTGCAGCGCAGCGGCTTGAGCCTGGATCGGATCGACCGCTTTGAAATCAACGAAGCCCAGGCCGCCCAGGTCCTGGCAGTGGCTCAGGAGCTGGAGCTGGACCCTTCGCGTCTGAACGTCCAGGGTGGTTCGTTGGCACTCGGCCACCCCTTGGCCGCCAGTGGCTTGCGCCTGGTGCTGACCCTGGCCCGACAACTGCGTGAGCACAATCTGCGTTACGGGGTTACCGCGGCCTGTGTTGGCGGTGGGCAGGGCATGGCGCTACTGATCGAAAATCCCGCCTGGCGTGCCTAAGAATTCGTCGGCTGACGGGCAAGCTGTGTTTTCTGCCCATGACGGCTTCTGGCCGATTGTTGCCCGTCGCGAAGGGCTGCAATCGACTAAAAAACCATTTTTACGCGCTAACCAGCGATTAGCTGCGTTCAGTCTTTCCTGAGTTTTTAATCCAGGTATCAAGTTCCGTTACCATTTTACTGACCTCGCTATCTTCCCGTTCCGAGGGCCGAACGATTGCGTTCCAGGCGATATCCAGGCCGTCATTCAGGGCGGCCCACGCAAGTTCCCCGCGTTCAAGACTGGGGGTTACCAAATCCCGTTGCAATATGCTGATTCCGTATCCTGAGCGGACCAGTTCAACGATGGCTTCGATCAACTCCACCGTGATCATGCGGCGCGGCAAGATGCTGGCGGGGGCGAAGAAACGGTCATACTCCCAGCCACTGGCGCGATCGGTCGAATACGTCACCAGGTTGTAAGTCTTGAAGTCTTCCGCATAGATATTTTTCCTTCCCGCAAGGGGATGATCGGTTGCCATGATTGCAATCAAATCGTCCCGAAAAAGTGGCAACTTCGCGACACCGCTAGGCACCATGCCGTCATCGATAATGGACACATCCAGTCTGCCTTGCATCAGGCTCGCGTAAACGTCGTTACGGGGCACGGTCACCAGTGTGATTTCGATGTCCGGCCGAAGACTTGAGTAGTGCTTGATGAATTTTGGAATCCAGCGAAATGGGCCGTAGGAGGTGACACCCATACGGACAAACGCTGTGACGCCACCAGCCATGGACCGGGCCTCGGACTCAGCCTCATTGAGTATGGCGATGATGTCTTTGGCGGCCCGTTCCAGGCGCACGCCGGCAGGGCTGAGTCTGAGCTTTCCTCCTGATCTTTCCGTCAGGCTCACACCTAGCCGCCGCTCCGCTTCGCGTATGCGGTGACTGACGGCTGAAGGTGTCAGCCATAAACGTTCGGCCACCGCGGTGATCGAATCGACTTCCGACAAGGTTTGCAACATCACCAAGTGATCCAGCGTCAGTCTCATGGGTATACGACCTGAAAATAATTCACAAAATTGCGTAAAATTATGAGCGTGACTTGTTTTTGGTGCCGATGCAATCTGAATCCAGCAGAGCCAACGGAGACCAACAACAATGACTACCCTGCCTTTCACACCTGCGCTAACCCTGGGCGATCTCGTCGATCTCGAGCGTTACCCAATCACCGATCGCACCAGCCCCGCTTATCTCGCACTGGTCACTCACAGTCAGTCGTTGCTGGCACAAGAGGGCGTTGCGATCTTTCCGGGTTTTGTTCGCAATCCATCGGTTGTCGCGATGGCGCAGCAGACACTTGCACTGCACTCGCGCATGTTTCATTTTCGGGAAAGCCACACGGTTTATTTCAAACCTCAGGACGAAAGCGTTGATCCGGAACACCCGCTACGACGCTTGATGAACACGGCAAAAGACACTGTTGCCTATGCCGATATTCCTGCCGACCATTTGATCCGGCAGATCTATGGATCGGACGAAGTCCTTGCTTTCATCAAAGATGTTTTGGCTCTGGACACGCTCTATCGTCATGCCGATCCATTAGCCGCCCTTAACTTGCAGGGCTTCACGGCAGGGCAGGAGTTGGGGTGGCACTTTGATCGTTCCGACTTCAGCGTCACGCTGTCGCTTCAGGCTGCAAGCACCGGTGGGGATTTCGAGTATGTGCGGATGCTGCGCAATGAAAGTGACGATTGCTATGACGCGGTCAGGCAATTCCTCGATGACTCGCAAACACAGCAGGTAGAGGTTCTGCCTCAAGTGCCCGGCACCCTGACATTGTTCCGCGGCCGCTATTCATTGCACCGGGTCACGCCGGTGGAAGGGGACAGGTTGAGGCTCAACGCGGTGTTTGCGTACGTGGACCAGCCCGATGTCGAGTTCAGTGCCTATGCGCGCCAGTTGTTCTACGGGCGTACTTCTGTTGATCCATTAGCTTGAGCTTCGCCAATAACAATAAATGCAATTGATTCACGCCTTTGTTTCACGTGTTTGCGCACGCACTTGTCCATGCTAAATCTGATGGACTCGTTTGCTCCTGTGTCGCACACAACAGTTCGCTGCCCCCAATAATAATGATTCGGAGCGTCTGATCATGAAAAACAGGAAGAGTTTGTTGGCCTCTTTGCTCACCCTTGGCTTGCTTGTCGGTAGTGCTTCAAGCCAGGCCTCAGGGTGGTGTGAATCGGGCAAGTCGGTGAAATTTGCCGGGTTGAACTGGGAGAGCGGGATGCTCCTCACCGACATCATGATGATCGTGCTCAAGGATGGTTATGGCTGTGCAACGGATCAGTTGGTGGGTAACACCATCATTCTCGAGACCGCACTGGCCGGCAACGACATTCAGGTGTTTGGCGAAGAGTGGATGGAGCGTAGCGAAGTCTGGAAAAAGGCGGCGGCGGCCGGAAAGGTTGTCGGGGTTGGCGCTCCGATCATTGGTGCGACTCAGGGCTGGTATGTGCCGCGTTACGTCGTTGAAGGGGACGCCAAACGTAACCGGCCGGCGCAGGCGCCCGACCTCAGGACAGTCGCGGACCTGAGCAAGTACGCGAGTGTTTTTCGCGATTCGGAAGAACCGTCCAAAGGCCGTTTCTACAACTGTCCTGCGGGTTGGATCTGTGAGCAGGACAATACCGAGATGTTGAAAGAGTATGGTCTTGAAAACACGTTCACAAACTTTCGTCCAGGTACCGGTGCGGCATTGGATGCGGCTGTCCTGTCCAGTTACAAACGCGGTGAGCCGGTGCTGTTCTACTACTGGTCACCGACGCCGCTGATGGGGCAGATCGATGCGATAAGGCTGGAGGAAAAGACCGGCGCCAACAAAGACGTCATCACCATGGTGGGACTCTCCAAGGCATTTCATGAACAGGCTCCTGAACTGGTCGCAGTACTGGAGAAGGTCAACATTCCGATCGACTTGTTGAATCAGAACCTGGCGAGGATGACCCGGGAACGCATCGAATCGCCGAAGCTGGC
The DNA here is from genome assembly GCF_019956305.1 of Pseudomonas sp. BF-B-30. Classification (NCBI taxonomy): domain Bacteria; kingdom Pseudomonadati; phylum Pseudomonadota; class Gammaproteobacteria; order Pseudomonadales; family Pseudomonadaceae; genus Pseudomonas; species Pseudomonas sp. BF-B-30. The sequence continues at coordinate 73,682 of NZ_JAHBDG010000002.1, forward strand.
CAGGATGTTCCTCAAGGAACACCCGGAAATCTGGCATGCCTGGGTCGACGAAGCCGCAGCAAAGAAGATCGAGGCATCGCTCTAATCGGCCTCAAGGGCAAGGACGCCCGCCCTCTGTAACGCTCCTATGAACACAATCTCTTGACTGTTTCTACACAGGAACGGCGCCTCTTTGCGTCCGGGAAATCACGAACATGATCAAATCACGAGCGGCCGTCGCCTTCGCGGCGAACCAGCCTCTGCAAATTGTCGAAGTCGATGTAGCGCCGCCGCAAGCCGGTGAGGTGCTGGTACGCATTGTTGCGACAGGTGTCTGCCATACCGATGCGTTTACGTTATCGGGCGCCGATCCCGAAGGGATCTTCCCCGTTATTCTTGGCCACGAAGGTGGCGGTATCGTCGAAGCGGTTGGCGAGGGGGTAACTTCACTGGCGGTGGGCGACCATGTGATCCCGCTCTACACCCCGGAATGTGGCGAGTGCAAATTCTGCACCTCCGGCAAGACCAATCTTTGTCAGAAAATCCGTGCCACTCAAGGCAAAGGTTTGATGCCAGATGGCACCAGCCGATTCTCTTACGAAGGGCAGCCTGTCTTTCACTACATGGGCACCTCGACGTTCTCCGAATACACCGTGCTTCCCGAAATTTCCCTGGCCAAAATCCCCAAGGATGCGCCACTGGAGAAGGTCTGCCTGCTCGGTTGCGGTGTGACCACCGGCATTGGCGCGGTGATCAATACGGCCAAGGTGGAGGAGGGAGCCAGCGTGGCAATCTTCGGTCTGGGTGGTATCGGGCTGGCAGCCATTATCGGTGCGACCATGGCCAAGGCCGGCCGGATCATCGCGATCGATATCAACCCGGCCAAGTTCGAGATTGCCAGGCAACTGGGCGCTACCGACTTCATCAACCCCAAGGATTATGACAGGCCGATCCAGGACGTGATCATCGAGATGACTGAGGGCGGTGTGGACTATTCCTTCGAATGCATTGGCAACGTCCATCTGATGCGCGCCGCCCTGGAGTGCTGCCACAAGGGCTGGGGTGAGTCGGTGATCATTGGCGTCGCTGGCGCCGGTCAGGAAATCAGTACCCGTCCTTTCCAGCTGGTGACCGGGCGCGTCTGGCGCGGCTCGGCATTTGGCGGTGTGAAAGGACGTAGCGAGCTACCCAGCTATGTCGAGAACGCGCAAAAGGGCGACATTCCGCTGGACAGTTTCATTACCCACACCATGGGGTTGGACGAGATCAACAGAGCCTTCGACCTGATGCACAAAGGCGAAAGCATCCGCACCGTTATCCATTTCGATCGCTGACTCAACAGATTGGCGAAGCCCGTCAGGGCGAGTCAAAGGCGCGAAAACCTGCAACATCAACCCACCGTATCTACACCAAAGAGAGCACAAAGATGACCATTTTCACTCATGTGACTGTCGGTACCAACGACCTGCAAAAAGCGCGCAGCTTCTATGACAATGTCCTGGGTACCCTGGGCCAAAAACGCATCGCTGATCTGGACGAGAATGGTTCGATCTGGGGTGAGAGCGCTCCATCCTTCTTCGTGCTGAAACCGGCGAACGGCGCCCCGGCCAGTGTGGGTAATGGTGTCACCATCAGCTTCGAGGCGCCGAATCGTGCCGCCATTGACGCTTTCCACGCCGCGGCGCTGGCCAGTGGCGGCACCGACGAAGGTGCACCGGGTCCGCGAGGCTGGGCACCTGACGCCTATGCGGCTTACGCGCGGGATCTCGATGGGAACAAGCTGGCTGCGTACTGTTTCAAGCCAGCCTAAGCTTCAAGACGAGGCATCATTAGATGCTTCGTCATTAGCCCTTACTCGCAAGGATTAGTAATCCGTAAGGTTGCAATGGTGGCTTGAACAAGCCCGTTTAACCTTGGTGTTCGAACGACAGCTTCTGGCCGGTTTCTGCCGATCACCACCGGCAGCTATGGGATGAAAACCACCTCTTACGACTCGACTGCGTCGGCCAAAACCAATTGCTTGCGGCACGGAACCTCTCATCTTTGGCATGACGCACACGTCCACATTTTCAAATGTTTAGCTTCGAAGCTGGAAAGGCGTCACCCTCGCTCCTCGACACGGCGAGACGTGTGAACTGCGGCAAGCGGCGTTCCAACAGGCCATTCGTCTCACCAGGGGCTGTTGACGTTTTGCTGCGAACCGCCGCGATCAGGGAAATGCGACCGCCGCCGCGAGATACAGCAGTAACGCCAGCAGCAACACCACGGTGAAGCCCAGGTGGATCGCCAACAGGGTCGCCAGCACGGCCGCCACCACCGATACGCAGGCGTTGACGCCCCAGGCGATCGGCACCAGTGCTTCGGCGCGCGCGGAGACGCGCCCGAGTCCGAGCGGAAACGGCATGCCCATGGCGAACGCCAGCGGCGCTACCAGCGCGGCGCAGATGCCGAACCTGGCGAGGGTCCCCACCGGCGCCAGCAGCTGGAACAATGGGGGCAGGGCGATCAGGTAGAGCAGGGCGATCGCGCAGATCGCCAGGACTGGCCGCGCGAGCGGATGACGGGGCCCCACACCCGTTCCAATGTCCCCCCGCCGCCGACCGGAGTAACGGCTGCCGAGGCCAGCGAAGATCAGGAACGCGCTGAGCGTTACCGCCACCGAATACAACGGGTGGCTGAGGAAAAGGGTGAACTTCTGGATGAAGGCGATTTCCACGAACATGAAGGCGAAGCCGATGGCGGCGAAGTAGGACACGACCCGAAGTTCGAACCTGGCCAAAGCCGCATTCCGAGAGCGTCGCTGGCGCCGCCGCGCCACCCATAGCGGCGCCAGGATCAGCAGCACGGCGGCCACGCTGGACTGCAGCAGCGTGGCGATCAGCACCGGATAGCCCCACTCCAGCATTGACAGGCCGCCCTGCGCCTTCAGCGCCAACAGTTCCGGCAGCGAGCGCCACTTGAAGAAGTGGAAGAAATACGGCCGATCATCCGTAGTCGGACGCACGTCGAACTTGTAGCGCGCCAGGAACTCCGCGCGCTCGCCGGACAGCAGGGCCTGCGCCGCGTCGAAGAACCAGGGCCGGTCGAGCAGGTTGTAGCGGTTCGCCTCGGCCACGGTCATCCCGGGGTAGTAGGCCAGGTCGAAGGAGCGCGCTCGGCAGAACTCCCGCAGCGCAGCGATGCCGGCGTCGTCGAAATCCCTGTTGCTGACCAGCAGCGTCGCGGTCTTCCAGCCGCGGATCATGACGATGCGGCGCGCCGCGCTGGCCTGCCCGTCGCGCTCGATGGCCGCGGCCGCGGTGGCCAGCAACCTGGGAACATCGCGGGGCGGCAGGGTGACCCAGCGGGTGATGGCCAGCAGGCCGCCGGGCGCGAGATGGCGCAGGTACTCGGCGAATGCATCCACCGTGTACAGGTAGTTCTCGGACAGCGCATGCAGGCCGCCCGAGGCAGTGCCGAAGGAGTCCAGCAGGGCGATCTGGATCAGGTCGTAAGGCTCGCCGCGCGAAGCCACCAGGCCGCGCGCCTCGCCGATCAGCACACGGACGTTGGGCGCGCTGTATGGCTTGCCGGAGAAGTCGGCGAAGCGGCGCTGGACCAGATCGATCACCTGTGGGTTCAGTTCGATGGCATCTACCGCGCTGGCGCCGTGGTAGATCGCCTGCAGCACATCGGCTCCGGCGCCGCTGCCCAGCACCAGCACACGGGGTTGGCGCAGCAAGTGATAGGGAAGAGCTGAGGTCAGGTAGTCCAGGTAGGCGAGCGGCTCGCGGCGCCCGTCATAGCGGTTCAGCACGGAAAGGCCGTCGCCGTCGGTAAAGATGGCCAGTTGTGCGGGCGGTTCCTGTGTCGCGTTGAGGCTCAGGCCAGGCGCGTAGCGCAGGGGAATGGTCGGGCTGTCGACGACCGTGAGCAGACCCAGCGGACTCCAGGTCTGGGCGATTGCGCGCGCATCCTTGATACGCAGCGTCTGGCTCAGTTCCTTGTACTCGGAGGGCGACAGGGCGATCCAGCGCCCGGGCACGCCGGCCGGCACCGCGACTGCCGCCGCCAGCAACAACGGCGCGAGCCAGCGCCTATGCCCGGTGCAAGCCATTCCGGCCAGCGCCCCGGCGGCGATGCCGGTGCCGCCCAGCAGCCGCAGCGCATCGACGGGCGTCAGGGCGAACAGCGCGGCGACGACCGCCAGGCTGCCCACGCCGGCGCCGAGAATGTCGAAGGCGTAGATCCGGTGAATCTGTTCCTGAAAGCAGGTGAAGGTCAGGCAGATGCACACCGCCGCGCAGAAGAACGGCACGAACAGCAGCAGGTAGATCATCAGCAGGCGCGCCGACTGCCGCGCGTCCCAGAGGATCTCGAGGGGATTGAACGGAACCTGCTGGGCCAGGCTGAAGCAGGCGATGGCGCTCAGCCCGAACAACACCGCGCCGCCGATGAACACACCGTGGAAGCGCGGCGCCAGCACAGGCCGTGCCAGCGCCACGGCGGTGCCGGCAGCGCCGTAGCCGAGCAGCGCGACGCTGATCATCATGTAGGCGAAATGGTGCCACTGGATGATCGAAAGCAGTCGCAGCAGCAGCACCTCATAGCCGAGCGCGGAGGCAGACAGCAGTGCCAGGGCGAGCAAGGGCGGCGAATGCATGCTCAACCGCCTCCGACCAGCGGCACGAAGCTCACAGGCAGCACCTGCCGGGTGGACACACTGCCATCGCCGGCCTTCTCGATCAGCAGCAGGTACTGGATCATGAACGGCGCGCCGACCGGGATTACCATCCGTCCGCCGGCCTTGAGCTGGGCGATCAGTGGCGGCGGCACATGGCTGGCGGCGGCGGTGACGAGGATGGCGTCGTAAGGCCCGTGCTCGGGCCAGCCGTGGTAGCCATCGCCCAGCCGGGCCTGCACCTTCGCATATCCCAGACGGCCCAAGCGCTCCCCGGCCTGCACTACCAGCGGTTCGATGATCTCCATCGTGTAGACCGCCTGCGCCAACTCGGCGAGGATCGCCGCCTGATAGCCCGAGCCAGTGCCGATCTCGAGTACCACGTCGCCGGGCCCGACCTGCGTCAGGTCGGTCATCAGGGCGACGATGTAGGGTTGGGAGATGGTCTGGCCGTAGCCGATCGGCAGCGGACGATTCTCGTAGGCGTAGGGCACCTCGTCGGGCGGGACGAACTTATGGCGTGGCACCTTGGCCATCGCGGCCATCACCGGCGCGGCAAACTCGACCCTGCCGGTTTCATCGCGGGTGACGGACGACATGTTGGCGATTTCCCGCACCATGGCATCGCGCAACGGCGCGAACGGGTCGTCGGCATGCAGACCGGCAGATGCCAACGCCAGAGCGATGGCAGGCGCCAGGATGCACGTCAGGAGCATCACCGGCTTCACAATGACTCCTCCGCCTGAGGAATAGTCGAATCGTATGGCCGGCGGGCTGACTCGGCAAGCCGGGGGTGCCGGCGACCAAACCAGGCTGCGGCGACTGCCCGGGACAACATCGCAACCCGTAACTGCACTGATAGCACCCAGCCAGTTCAAGCGGTGATACAAAAGTGAATGCGATTGTCAGCCGATTGCTGCCTATAAGGAGCCCTTCGCACTGACCTCATAACACTCCTCCGACACTAACCTCCAACCCCTGGAATGACCAGAAGCGCCGCCAAGCCGATCAGTGCCGTGCCAATGAGTCTGTCGATAACCTGCTGCTTTTCCAGCATTCGCCGGCGCAACGCTTCAGCGGAGAAAAACAGTGCCACGAAACTGAACCACGCCCAATGGGTGAACGACATAAACAGGCCATACGCAAAGTTTGCGGTTAGCGAACTGCCTGTGTGCACCACTTGGCTATATGTCGCCACCACGAACAACATGGTTTTAGGGTTGAGCGCGTTAGTGAAAAAGCCAGTACGAAATGCTTCCCAGGATGAAGGGGCTGAGGCGTTGGCGCCACCAAATGTCAACGAAGAAGTACTGGTCAGGGACTTGATACCCAGATAAATGAGGTATCCGGCGCCCAGCAACTTCATTGCCATGAACAGCAAGGGTGATTGAGTGAAGATCACTGCAGCGCCGAACACTGTGTAGAAAACGTGAATCTGGACGCCACAGGCGATACCCAGGGCGGCCATCAAACCGCTGCGTCGCCCATATGCATAACTGTTGCGGGTGACCATGGCGAAGTCAGCCCCGGGGCTGATAACTGCCAGGATGGAAATGGCAGCAACTAGAAGCAATTCGTTCATGAAGACTCTCCGGCGCAATGGATGCCCATGCCGCGAACGGCAGTAATTGCATTTGCGCTACGTTTTTGCACAGATTGAGGGTGGGTGGCAGCTTCACTTGCTCGCGGCACTTACATCACCCAGTAGTATTTGGCTTCGCATGGTATTCATGGAATGCCTCTAATCATTGATAGTTGTGCGTGCAGATAGGGCGAATGGAGGTCATGATGGAGAATTGCCACCGATAAAAAAAACGATTTATAGTCGTCGAAACCTGTGAGTAATCATCGTCAATATGAATTTGCCTCCTTTGGCTGCGTTTCGTTTTTTCAACGTTGCGGCCCAGACTCAAAGCTTCGTGAGAGCCGCTCAGCAGCTGCACGTCACCCATGGCGCAGTCAGCCGCCAGGTTCGATTGTTGGAGGAGGCAATAGGGGTCGAACTTTTTGATCGGCGCAACCGTGCGATCTTTCTCAACCGTGCTGGCCGCCTTCTGTACGACGTTACCGGGCCCATGTTCGAACAATTGGAAAGTGCTGTTTACCGGTTGCAGGGAGAAGTCCGCGAGGACGTACTCGTACTATCGTGTGAACCTACCATCGCAATGAAATGGCTGATCCCGCGACTGCCTGACTTCCATGCCGCTCACCCGCACCTTCAAGTCCAACTGTTGGCGGCCGGTGGTCCTATAGACTTCGCGCGCTCAGGTGCGGATCTGGCCATCCGGCGTGATGATTTTCACTTGGATCAATCAATCCACAGCGTGACGATTTGTGAGGAATGGATTGGACCTGTGTGCACCCCGTCCAATAGTCCCGATAAAAGGAAATCGCAAGGAGTGCGCTTGCTACGCAGCCAGACACGCCCGTTGGCCTGGGACAACTGGCTGCGCCTTTCGGAAATGGCTATGCCTAATGCTGGCTCGGTCGACTATGAGCATTTCTATCTTTGTATTCAGGCAGCAGCAGCGGGATTGGGGATCAGTGTGGTGTCCTTTCTCATGGTTCAGGATGAACTCAGGTCCGGACAACTGATCGCACCGTTTGGCTTTATCCAGGACGGGTCGGCCTATTGCCTGCTGTCACCCAGGCCTTTTGAGGAGAGTGCCAAGTGCACCGCTTTCAGGGATTGGGTCACAAAGCAGATGGGCATATGCGCAAAGCAGATCAAAAGTGATTTGGGCCGAGCGTGAGTAGTGCGAGCGTCTTTTTTGCACGCGGCTATGTCACTGAGCCCTGAATTTTTTGCGCAAAACACGGATTGCGAACTCAGGCGCGAACTTTTCTGCGGTGGAAACCGAAGCTGACTTTCTCAACAGAATCGACCCAAATCCGACACTCATAAAATTCTCCTTCTGCTCCGTGAAGCAGCCAATCACGTCAGGCAACGAACCAATAGCTGCCTGCAGGAAGTGTCTATAGAGTTTGGGTCAATTCAGCGAGCCAGCGACAACGCGCAGAAAATCTGTCGTAGTTCAGCGCGTGATCATGCCTTTGCAAACAGGGTGGTTGCTAACAAGCTCCGTTCAACTTCACTGGCAAGTCTAAGGATGGTTTCCTCGTCACCAAATTTGCCAACTATCTGCATCCCGATTGGAAGGCCGTTCTCCATGATCCCGACGGGGATACTGATGGCTGGCTGGCCGGTCAAGTTGAAAACCTCGGTGAAGGGAGAAAATGCGTAAGCGTTTTTATACCACTCGTCCAGATGCCTTTCTCCCGTGGCGACAAAACCACCAATCAACGGTGGAGCAAGCGCCACTGTTGGTGTGATGAGGACATCGATATCGGTGAAGCTATCGGCCATATCGTGGCTTACTTTGTTCTGGGTGGCCCGTGCATGGTGTACATCCAGTGCCGTTCTCTGAGTCGAGCATTTGTAAAACTCATAGGTAATCCATTCAACATCTTGTGCCGAGATCGGATATCCGCGAGTTTGGGCTTTGTGTTCCATCAAGGCCTCAATTTCCATCTGCCAGAATAATGCAGCAGCTGCACCGGCTTTGGTCATGTCTGGCCAATTGAACGGGCGTAATTCATGGCCGTCTTTACTTAAAAAATCCACAGCATTCAATATGGCTTTGTGGATGGCCTCATCGATACTCGAGCCATCTGGACGGGCACAGGCAAAGGCGATTTTGAGTCGTGGCGACCTCGTCTTCAGGCATTCGAGCCAAGAGGGAGGGGCGGGGGGAGCAGCATAAGGCGCGCCTGGTTCATAGCCAGACAGGACATCCAGCAGCAATGCGCTATCGCGGACGGTCCTGGTCAGTACATGCTCGGAATCAAGGCCACCAACAAACTCGCCGACATGAGGACCTACAGGGTTGCGTCCCCTGCTTGGCTTCAGCCCAACCACACCACAAACGGAAGCCGGAACCCTGATCGACCCGCCACAGTCGGTGCCGTGTGCAACTGGCACCATGCCTGCGCCCACGGCACAGGCGGATCCTCCACTTGATCCACCAGAAGCGTACTGCGGATTCCTGGGGTTTCGACAAGGGCCTTGCCATTCAGGCTCTGTCACAAAGTCTCCTGCAAACTCAGGTGTTTTGGTTTTCCCGAGAATGATTGCCCCGGCCTTGCGCAATCGACTCACAAACTCACTGTCGACCTGAGCGGGGGCGGCATCTTCGTACAATCGCGAACCGTGCCTGGTTGCAAAGCCTTTTACATCGATATTGGTGTCCTTTATCAGGATCGGTACACCTGCGAGTGGTCCTGCCTTGGGATCTAGCGCCGCTCGTTGCGCGCCTTCGATATCGATTGCAACGACCGCGCCCAAGGCAGGGTCCTGGATTTCAATTTCTCTGGCTGCCAGGTTGACCAGCTCCAGCGGAGTGACTTCACCGGACTTCAACCGTTGAACGAGGCCCACGGCATCAAGACTTTTAAACTCTTCAGGTGTCATTTCTACGCCTCCAGATCATAACCAAGTACGTTGTTGAGGAACTCGTAAGCCAAACGACGCGAATCATCGATCGTGTCCGGGTTGCAATCGACCGCAGCCCTCAACCATAAGCCGTCGATGAAGATCGCGATCATCTGCGCCTTGGAATGGGCTGTTGCCTTGTCCATGCTTTTTGACAAGGCATGGAAAAGTAAGGAGTGGCTCCTGCGCGCAACGATGTTCTGTACCCGCTGCAGTTTGGGGGACTGCGGTACCTGGGCCCAGAAAGCGAGCCAGGCCGCGACATTGTCTCGCGTCAGGTTCAAGGCACTGACGTTCCCGTCCACAAACGCGAGAACACGCTCAGCGGGTGTTGCGGACATGCGTAGGCGCGCAAAGATCTCGGCATTTATGCGTTTGTTCAGCTCTCTCAAGGTGGCTTCAAGCAAAGCATTCTTGTCCGAGAAATAGTGGTGGACGATGCCGTTGGCCAACCCCGCACGGGCGCTGACCTGAGCCATGCTGGTACCCGCCATGCCTTGCTCACCAATGAGGGTGAGCGTCGCCTCAACGAGCTGCTTCCTTCTGATTTCCTGCATTCCGACCTTTGGCATGGGGGGCTCTCTTTTTTCATTGGACACTCAATGAAAAAAAAGTTATCACTAGATTCTCCAAAAAACAAGAGAACGCAAGGGGATCCGGTATGAAAAGCAGTGCTATCGGTTGTGCCGTGCTGTTGATGACATTCCAGGGGATTGCCGGCGCCGCGGACCCTGTGGGGTGTCGCGCGCCTCAGTTCGCAGAGGTGGGATGGACCGACATCACGTTGACGACGTCTTTGACCACAGCAGTATTGGAGGGACTGGGCTACGCCCCAAAAGTCATAACGTTATCGACGGGAATTGCCTACAAGGCGATGGAAGGCAAGAGTATCGACGTGTTCCTCGGAACATGGGATCCCGCATTGATCGAGGCGGCTCAGCCTTACTACAACAACAAGTCGATTCAGACAGTGCGAGTGAACCTCACGGGCGCAAAATTTACCTTGGCGGTTCCGCGATACGTCTATGAGCAAGGCGTAAAAAGCTATGCTGACCTGGACACTTACAAGTCAAAGTTTGGCGGGAAAATCTATGGAGTAGAGCCAGGCGGAAACAAACCGATCCAGAACCTCATCGCGGATAACGCGTATAACCTGGGTAGCTGGAGCCTGGTTGAGTCCAGTGAGAAGGGCATGCTGACACAAGTCGGCAGGCAAATCAGAAAGAACGACTGGATTGTGTTTCTGGGCTGGGCACCTCACCCAATGAACAAGAATATTGAACTTGAATATTTGTCAGGTGGTGACAAGTACTACGGAGCAAATTTCGGCGCATCGTCGGTGCGGACCGACGTGCGTACGGGATATCTGGACGAATGCCCTAACGTGGGCCAGCTCCTGAAAAATCTGGAGTTTTCCATTGATGCCGAAAACACCATGATGGACTACGTGATCAATGGTGGCCTTGACCCACGCTCTGCGGTAAAAAAATGGCTGAGTGCCCATCCCGAATGGCTTGATAGAACGTTGCTTGATGTTCAAACAGTGGAAGGTCAACCTGGGCTCGCGGCGGTAAAGTCTTATATGGATACTGCGTCCAAATAGACGACACTTCTCAACAAATTGAATCTCTCCGGGCTCTATAGACCGGGAGCATCCTTATCAGCGCAGCGCCTAGGCCCCATGTGCTAGGCGCGAGCGGCGTATCGATCCGGCTACCGCCCAACCGCAATGTCCAATAATGAATTCCCCTTGGGGTTTCAAACACTTTTGACAGTCTGCTCTTGGCTGTGGATTCAACCGGTCGACGCAACAGATTGGCTCAATCGTTCAGCGGGTGTTTCGTAGTTCAGAGTTTTCCGAGGGCGGTGATTTATGCCACGGATAGCCCTTCGCGCCGAGTTGAAAGGCGTAATCGAATAAACGCTTCATGTACTCGCCATCGAATTTCTTATTGCGCGGAAAGTAAAAGTCGGAGCCAATGTACGCAAGATTGAAATCCGCTCCATCCTGCTGCGCCATACGGTAAATTCGCTCCAGGTCGCTGATCCCCTGAGTTTGAATCAATGCACTGATGGCTCGACCGCCGATGCTCAATGTACGGCGTTTTGTCCCGGACCATTGCGGCTCCAGTGTCCCGTTACGAATGACATAGAAATGCCGTTCGAGTCGCAAAGGTGCTCCGGTGGCTCTGTTCAGCGCCATCTTTGTGCCAGGTGGGTAAAGGAACACCTGAGTGATTACCCCACCGTCCACGTGCATTTCCTGAAACTGTTTGCCGTCAACGTCTACATCGATCATGACGGGTGAGACGGCGCCGGGAATACTCATCGACGCGATCATGATGTTGCGGAAGAGGTCGAGCGCTCCCGGTGCTTCGCTTGCGGCAATAGTGCCCATGTTCCAAGTGACTGGCCGCCCTGAATCAAGGTCGGTTGTGCCGATCAGCAGGATTCGCCCTTTGGCGTATTCCGACGCAATCGCCGCAAGAGTTTCCGCGGTGATGTACTTTGTGATGAGCCGCGACAGTGGTTTGCTGTCCGCTATACCGTCGCTGGCAAGACGGGTCAGCACGTTTCGCGAATGAAAAACGTCTTTTGGACCGATGGCGTTGGCGATATACCGAATGACTTCGTCGTACTCGGATCCCAGGTAAGCGAACGGGGCGACCAGGGCGCCCGCGCTAATGCCCGTGACGACCTTGAACATGGGGCGAGTCCCATGCGTGGTCCACCCCGTAATGAGTCCTGCTGCGAATGTGCCTGCGTCACCGCCTCCCGAAACTGCCAGCATATTTGCCAGCGGCAGGATGTTGTTCGGTTTCCCTGCCTTGGCGAGAGCATCGCTCTCGCGTTTGTTGCCCTCAGTTGCATCCTGAATGAACAGAGTCAGGTCGTGGTCCAACCAATAGCGAGCATTGGGAATGCCAGGGATGACCGCTTTTTCCGTTAACGTTTGCGGCACAGCATCACGGCGTGGCAAGCCCCCTTGCAGGAACATGTTCAGAGTCGAGGCGCCAGGTCTGAGCGCGAATGGTTTCAAAACGCCTCCTCCGGCCCCTGCAGTCGACAGCAAGCGCGCTCATCGTACTCGAGAAAGTCCTTACCCATGGTGCCCGAGATGTCTACACGCCAGCCGACTGCGACACATCATTCGAACGCCAGACAGCTCATTTTGCGCTCCTTGACATGATAAAAAAACTCATTGGCCGCGCGCTTCAGGTTCACTTGGCCTGCGAGGCTTGCTTCCAGGCTTTGATAGCCTCCAGTCCCTTGTAGATATGGCTCGAACTTTCATCACTTCACGCCATGCACTCACCATAGATGACCTCATGTCATCCATCCCTTGAAAATCCATCCTTTGTCAGGCCCCTGTGTTGCGCTCTCTAATGCCGAAAAGCTGAGTGACCAAGATCACTTATTTCAACAATAAAAGCTCTTTCAGGAGATTGTATGCACAGTGGTCCCACTCTATTGGTGGTGTTGTTTTCCGCCATCATTCTGATCGTTTTTCTAATCGTCAAAGTGCGCGTCCACGCATTCCTGGCCTTGACCGCAGCGAGCTTTGTGGTGGGCATCGGTTCAGGCATGCCACTGGTGCAAATGGCCTCTTCCTATGAAAAAGGTGTCGGTGGAACACTCGGATTCCTGGCAACGATCATTGGTCTTGGCGGCATACTCGGCAAGATGCTGGAAGAATCCGGTGGCGCAGAGCGCATTGCCCAGACGCTATTGAGCACCCTGGGTAAAGAGCGTGCCTCATGGGCCATGATGCTAGTAGGGTTTATCGCGGGCATCCCCGTGTTCTTCGAGGTTGGATTCGTTCTGCTGATTCCCCTGATCTATGTGGTCGCCAAAGAGACCCGGATCAACCTTTTGTACCTGGGCGTGCCCTTGGCCGTGTCGCTGATGGCGGTTCATTGCATGTTGCCCCCGCACCCTGCCGCGATGGCCATCACCGGGCTGCTGGGCGCCGATGTCGGCAAGGTCATTGTGTATGGCCTCATTATCGCGCTGCCTACCGCCATCATCGCCGGGCCGCTGTGGATCAAGCTGGTCTGCAAGAGTGAAGCGCCCGACACTCAAGAAGCTTTTCTGGACGAACATTGCGTTGACAGCGCGACCCGGGACTTGCCAGGCCTTGGCTTGACACTGCTGACCATCCTGCTGCCACTGCTGCTGATGGTCGGCAAAAGTTTTGCGGCCGGACTGCCCCATGACTCAGGGCTCTTCAGCATCGTTTCGTTCCTGGGGACGCCGCTGATAGCACTGTCCATCGCTGTGGTGTTCGCTTACTGGGCGCTGGGTTTGCGCCGCGGCTTATCAATGCCTGACTTGCTCGCGCACACTCAGAAGAGCTTTCCTCCGCTGGCCAGCATTCTGCTGATCATCGGTGCCGGTGGGGCATTCAACGGCATCCTGGTCGACAGCGGCGTGGGTAACGCGCTGTCCGGCTCGTTGACGCAATTGAATATGAATCCCATCGTCCTGGCGTGGTTGGTGGCAGGGCTGATGCACTTCGCCGTCGGCTCAGCGACGGTGGCAATGATCAGCGCCGCCGGCATGGTGATGCCGATGCTGAGCGCTCATCCCACCGTGAGTAAGGAAATTATCTGCATTGCCATCGGTGCCGGCGCCATTGGCTGGACCCATGTGACGGACTCGGCCTTCTGGGTGGTCAAGGAGTACCTGGGCGTCTCGCTCGCCGAAGCGTTGAAGAAATTCACCTCGGCCACCGTACTGGCTTCATTGATCGCGCTGGGCCTGACCCTGCTGCTGTCGCAATTCGTTTGATTCAACCCGTATTTTCCGCCTGATTGTTTAAAGGGACCACGCCATGATTTTGGGCAAGACACTTGAAAGCTGGTACGCCAGTTATCCTTTGATTCGCGATCTGGTCGCGCTGCAAGAAACCACTTGGTTCAACCCTGCCGTGGCCCCGGTCGCGGAATCGATTGGCGATGTGGGGTTGACGGCCGCAGACGTCGCCGATGCCAGCGCGCGACTGACGCGTTTTGCTTCTTACCTGCGGCGCGCGTTTCCGGAGACGGAGTGCAGTGGCGGCATTATCGAATCGGACATTCTGCCCGTACCACACCTGCAGCAATTGCTCGGCGAGCGCTACGGTCAGGCGTTGCAAGGGACGCTGTGGCTCAAGCGGGACAGCCATCTGCCGATTTCGGGCTCCATCAAGGCGCGTGGCGGCATCTATGAAGTGCTCAAGCATGCCGAAGACCTGGCGTTGGCCGCGAATCTGCTAACGCTTGATGACGACTACGCGGTGCTGGACAGCGATAAGGCGCGTGCCTTTTTCGGCCAATACAAAATAGCCGTCGGCTCGACCGGCAACCTTGGCATGTCCATCGGCATCATGGGGGCGGCATTGGGTTTCCAGGTGACCGTGCATATGTCGGCGGATGCGCGGCAATGGAAGAAAGACAAGTTACGTTCACACGGCGTTACCGTTATTGAGTACTCCTCCGATTACAGCGTGGCCGTCTCGCAAGGCCGTCAACAAGCGGAGTCCGATCCAGCCTGCCATTTTGTGGACGATGAAAACTCGGTCAACCTGTTCCTGGGCTACTCGGTGGCTGCCGAGCGCCTGAAAAAGCAATTGGCAGCGGCTGACATCACCGTGGATGCGCAACATCCATTGTTTGTTTATCTGCCCTGTGGGGTGGGTGGCGCGCCTGGCGGCGTGGCCTTCGGCCTGAAGCTAGCCTTTGGCGACGCTGTCCATTGCATCTTCGCCGAGCCCACACACTCGCCATGCATGATGCTGGGCGTCTATACCGGCCTGCACGACGAAGTGAGCGTGCAAGACTTCGGCATCGACAACGTGACGGCTGCGGACGGCCTCGCCGTCGGGCGCGCTTCAGGTTTTGTCGGCAAGGCCATGCAGCGCTTGCTTGATGGTTTCTACACGGTCAGCGACGAGGAAATGTACAGTTTGCTGGCACTGATGGAGCGCAGCGAAGGTGTGCGCCTCGAGCCATCCGCGCTCGCCGGCGTGCCCGGCATTGCCAGAGTCCAGGCCGACCAGCAGGGCTACCTGGCGCGCGCGCGCCTGGACCGTCAGGCCATGGTGCAAGCCACCCATCTGGTTTGGGCAACGGGCGGCAATATGGTGCCTTGCGACGAGATGGAAGCTTATCTGGCCAAGGGCCGTGAATTGCTCGCCAAAGGTTAATCTGGTCTGAATGGACCCCAATTGCCTGGACTCGACAGAGTTCTCGCTGATTTAAGCCTGAACCGGATGTGGCAAGATCAACGTCTTGCCACATCCGTTACGTTTGCCCGCTGGAAATGCGTACAACGCAAGGCGGCTTTTGGGTTTGAGGGAAAACAGTCGTGCTCAACCTTCCTCCACGTATCAGCTCCAGGCTCAACAGCAGCCAGTTCGCGAACCTTCACACCTTTTTGGTTGCCGCTCGTCATCTGAGCTTCGCCCGTGCGGCAGAGGAGCTGTGTTTGACCGCAAGCGCCGTGAGCCACCGCATAAGTCGTCTGGAAACCGCCTTATCCATGAAGCTGTTCCAGCGCCTGACCCGGCAGGTCAGCCTGACCGACGAAGGCGAGCGTATCTTCGAAATACTCCAGAATGCGATGGGAGAATTGTCCGAGGCACTCGAGCAATCGTCACAGGCGGAAATTGCCGGCTCGATCGCGCTCTATGTCAGGCCTTCCATTGCCCAATGCTGGCTGGTTCCCAGGCTGGCGGATTTTATCGAGCGATATCCCTTGGTGTCATTGGACCTGCGAGTAGGCAATGACAATGTCGACTTTCGAACCCGTAAAATCGACTTGGCCCTGTACTACGCCAATGGCGAGTTTCCCGGGTTGACGAGCCATCGGTTGATGCGCGAGCGGCTGGCCCCGGTGTGTAGTCCCGAGTATGCGCGACGCCACCGCCTGGAGGAGAACCCGGACAACTTAAGGAACTGCACAATCTTGCATGACTCCCTGGCGTGGGATCATGCGGCCTATGATGCCGAGTGGACGCTTTGGGCAGAGCAACACAACATGCTCGCGGCACTTCCCAAACGTAGCTTGACCTTCGATCGCTCTGATTTATGTGTGACCGCAGCCATGAACCACGCCGGCATTGCGATTGGCCGTCAGCAGCTTGTGCAGAAGCGGGTTGATCGCGGCGAGCTCGTCCTGCCGCTCGCTGAATTCAGCCGCTCAGGCCACTACGATTACTATCTGGTTCACCCGTCGCTCGGCACTATCCCTAAGCGATTGCTGGTTTTCATGAACTGGCTACGAGAATGCGCACATCAATCATCACCTCTGGATGAGAACGACGACCTGTCCTGATGAGGCAATCAAGCCGGCATCTGTTCGGTAAACAGCGTCACGGCGATGATGATCATGATCGCTCCGGAGAAACGACTGACCCACTGAGCGGCGGCTGGGCGTGCCTTTAGAACAACCTGTGAGCCAAAACCGACCAGCAGATAAATAACGCCACAACTGACGGTGTGGACGAGCCCGAGCGCAATCATCTGCGTCGGTACAGGCCAGGGGGCAGTGGCATCGGCAAACTGGGGCAAGAGCGCCAGGAAAAGCAGGAACACTTTCGGATTCAAGCCGCTGACGCAAAGCCCCTTGAGCGCCCAGCGCAACCATGAGCCTGACGCCTGAACTTCATCGGTGTGGGGTGTGGAGGGACGGATGAGCATGTTGATGCCCAACCAAAGCAGGTAACCCGCCCCGGACACCGTCAGCACTGACATGACCCCAGGATGGTTGGCGACCAGGGTGCCGACACCAGCGGCTACCACCAATGTGGCAATCAGGTGGCCGGACAGCAGTCCGCCCACAGCCGGTATGACGACGCGATGCTTCAGGCCAGCGGATATCGCGTAGGCCCAATCCGCTCCGGGCGTAACGACGAACAGAAACGACACCGCCCAGAAGGCAACAAAGACACTGAAGGTCATGGCGTCACCCACGCCCGTTCATCAATCATCGCGTTATTCATCATCCCGCCTCTCATAGGCCGCCCCTCTTGTTTCCTGAAGAGGAGTAAGGCTGTTAATGGATGGGGGAAGATTAATGAAATATTGTTAGAATTAACTTTCAAAGGTGGTCGTATTTTCGTCGAAGTGAGGGAGATTATTCTACGTGGACAGAACTGACCGGAAGATTCTTGCCGAGCTGCAAAAGGATGGCCGTCTTTCGGTCACTGAACTTGCCGAACGCGTCGGCTTGAGCCTTTCACCCTGTCATCGGCGAGTGCGGGCACTGGAGGACTCCGGTGTATTGCTGGGCTACCGTGCGCAGCTTGATCCCGGTGCACTGGGCCTGAATTTTTCCGCAATGGTATTTGCCACGCTCCGCGAGGGTGACCGGCAAGCCGTCGAGGCGTTCGAGGCGGCGCTCATTGAAATACCTCAGGTGGTCGATGCCCAAAGGTTGTTTGGGGAGCCGGACTACCTGCTGCACGTCATTGCCCAGGACTTGCCCGCCTTTCAAAGGCTTTACGATGAGAGCCTCTCGACATTGCCTAATGTGCAACGGCTCACCTCGACCCTGGTCATGAAACGGGTCATTCAAGACAGACCGCTACCTTTGTGATCGGCGCGGCACATCTTCTGTTTATTTCAGGATTTTGTGGGGGGAGGCTGCTTCTGACCGGTTCTGTTGAAAAAGTAGCTCCCCTGTCTGTCAGTGCTGTTTTGGAGGTGCTTCTCGGGCATGCGAAAAATGGGTATGACCGTTGAATCCACAGCAAGCAGACGTTTATCGCCGCATCACTCAGGCAAATGCAGCTTCTACAAATGCCTCTAGCGCCTCTTCTTCCAGGATTTCGATAGAGAAGTGCCCGAAGCGCTTGGGCAACCAGATAATGCGTGTCCCGGACGGGGATTGCAGGTTCGCGCGGGCCAATGGCTTTCCGTTTTCGTCTTCTGGCTGAACACCGGCGACCATCAGTTCGTCATAGGCCTTCTCGATGTCCGGCGTCGAATAGCAGTGGCGATAAATCATCCCTTCACCCGAGGAGTCCAATAGCTCCCTCAGGTTACCGGCCAACGGCTGTACTAACATGAAACGCTCTTGACCGATCAGCGCAATCGCGTAGCGCACGTGCAGACCACCTCGCTCCCAGACGAGCGTTTTGGAGATCCTGGCGTTCAGTATCTGTACGTAGTAAGCACAGGCTTCGTCGAGATTCTTGACCAATACATCGATGTGACTGAACTTCAGTTCCATTGCATGCCTCCTGCCGACCCTGTGTCCTATTGACCATGGATGAGAAATGGGTACCGATCTTGAGAGTGCTCAATCACAGACCGAGGTCAGCATGCCATTAACCGCTCTCTTGCGTCGCAGTGATCTTGTCGACACCGGTAATTACTACCGTGAAACTCAGTGAGTCAGAAGCAAGGGTGGGCGGCAATGCAGGCAAGAAAAGTAGGGCCGAGTGATCTTGATCATCTGTGTAAGTCATTAAGCCAGGCAGGGCTGCCCTTCAGTGATGTCAGTGAACCAGATCGACAGTTTTACCGGTTCGAAGTGGATGGGGAGTGGGTGGCTTATGGAGGGCTCGAAGGTGCGGGTTCCGATCTGTTGCTTCGCTCAATAGTCGTTTGTGAGACGCATCGTGGAGAGGGGCTGGGTAAAGCGGTGTTGTCTGAACTGGAACGCTATGCGGTCTCTCAAGGCGCAGTCCGATTGCACCTGTTGACTCAAGGCGCTGCTGGTTTTTTCTCTGCCAATGGATACGAACTGCTTGGCAGGGACGAGGCGCCTGCGGCTATCACCCAGACAGTTCAATTCAAGCATTTGTGCCCTGCATCGGCGAACTATCTGCGCAAGTTGCTTAACGGTCCCCCTTGTACTGATTAGTCATTGATGTGCATCAGCACTCCGAGTGATTGAAGCTGGCCTGATGGACTGACTGTCGTAAAACTGTAATGTTGCGGTCATAGAATTGAAATGACTACTTAGATTTTCTTCAGTTGGCCTTAGGCCACTTTCATGGATGAGCAAGCCCGATGCGTCGTGTCGTATTCAATCAGAAAGGTGGTGTTGGAAAATCCAGCATCGCCTGCAATCTTGCCGCTGTAAGTGCTGCCGAAGGTTACCGAACGCTGCTGGTTGACCTCGATCCCCAGGCAAACTCGACTCACTACCTCACGGGACTACTCAACGAGCGCATTCCCGCAGGCATAGCCGATTTCTTCAAACAGACACTGTCCAGCGGCTTCGAAGGCAGAAGGAATCGAGTGGCCATAACCGAGACCCATTACGACAACCTTCACCTGGTGGCTGCCAGCCCTGAACTCTCAGACATTCAGGCAAAACTTGAGAGCAAGTTCAAGATCAACAAGCTACGCAAGTTATTGGTTGAGCTGTCCGGGGACTATGAACGCATCTATATCGACACACCTGCGTCGCTGAATTTCTACACATTCAGTGCACTGGTGGCTGCCGATCGAATACTGATTCCATTCGATTGCGACAGCTTTTCTCGTCAGGCGCTGTATCGCGTTCTCGCGCAGGTAGAAGATCTACGTTGTGATCACAACGAATCACTGGAAGTGGAAGGGGTGGTGGTTAACCAGTTCACTGGGCGCACTGGCATGCACCAAAGTCTCATTGATGAGCTGTTGGCAGAGGGTTTACCTCTGCTACCGGTTTACCTGAGCAGCTCCGTCAAGATGCGTGAATCTCACGAAGTTTCAGTCCCCCTCGTCCATTTGGCTCCTCGCCACAGGCTTTCGCTGGAGTTTGTTGGCTTGCTGGATGCCCTGGAGCGGGCCGCTTAGCTTCATCACTGATGGATTGAAGCGTAATCGCCCCCCCGGCTAGCGTCGACTCAGCCGGAGTCGGTGATTCAGAACCCGTTCGTGCAGCTGAAACACTGGCGAAACATTCCAGCCTTATGATTCGCGTCACTGAAACCTGGGGGGTTGGAGATGAATCGGCCATCAAGAAGCATGCGCAAACTGCTCGACTCTGTCGCAACCAATAATGAGGTAGCGGCGCTTGATGTGATGCGCGCAGCAGAACAGCTCCAGGACGAGGTGCTTCGTCAGCGGTTGCTCAACATGATTCACCAGCTCAACCGCGATGCCAATGACTTGCGGATGGCGCGCGACGATATCCAGGGCGGCACCATAAAGCTTGCATGACCAGTCATCTCTTCTGGGTTCAGCCGGTGGATCCCGCCACCACCGCAGCGAAGTTGTTCATTGTGGATTAGCGGATTGAGGTGTTGAACCGCATAGCGCGCCCACCCGATTTGTTTGTAGCCAGCACGGTCGCGTACTGGGGTTCGAAATATATTGCCACTTCATTGAGCGTGGCTCAGGCCGTCCCGAGCCACTTATCACTCAGGCGGGGAATTGGGCAATCCAGTGCCTGGCAATCTCTTCGCGCCGGCAGATCCACACCGCGTCGTGGCCTTGCACGTAATCCAGAAAACGCGCCAGCGCCATCGCACGACCAGGATGGCCACTGATCCGCCCATGCAGGCCGACGCTCATCATCTTCGGGTGGTGCGCGCCCTCCTGCCACAGCAGGTCGAAAGCATCCTTGAGCAGCCGGAAGAAGTCTTCACCGGAGGCGAAACCATTCGCCAGCAGATAGCGGGCGTCGTTGTTGACCAGCGTGTAAGGGATCACCAGGTGGGCGGGCGAGCCCGGGAGCCAATAGGGCAGGTCATCGTTGTAAGCGTCCGAGCTATAGAGAAACCCACCTTCCTCACGCAACAGGCGGCGGGTGTTCTGGCTGACCCTTCCTGTGTACCAACCTGTGGGGCGTTTACCGCAGATCTGCTCGATCACGTCGAGGGTGAGGCGGATATGGCGCCGCTCCTGGTCTTCAGGCATGTCGCGATAGTCCAGCCAACGGTAGCCATGCCCGGCAATCTCATGCCCGGCAGCGCAGAGCGCATGGCCAATCGCCGGGGTGAGTTCCAGTGCCCGGCCGACGGCGAAAGCGGTCAGCGGCAGGCCTCGGGCGTTGAACAGCTCCAGAATGCGCCACACACCTGCGCGCGATCCGTATTCGTACATGCCCTCTACGCTCAAGTCCGGTTCCCCCACACGCGGCGGACGGCCCGGTAGCTCGTGAAGCCAGGCCTCCGACTGTGCATCGCCATTGAGGATGCATGACTCCGCGCCCTCTTCGATGTTGAGTACGAACTGGACCGCGACGCGCGCCCCACCGGGCCAGCGCGGGTGGGGTGGGCAGCCGCCATAACCGATGAGGTCGCGAGCGGACATCAGCCCAGCTCGAAAGTCGTGACGCCGAACACACGTTCGTGCGCGATCGCCGGAGGAGGGCCGAGGTACATGCGTGCGCAGCCGAAAACTTCGATCATGCCCTGTTGGTGCACGAGCGCCATCGCGGCGGGGTTGTTCTGCGGGGCATCGAGAAACAGCGGGCCACCCTGTGCAAATTCCGCCAGGCGCGCGTAGAGAGCATTGGCTGCCAGGGCGTCATCGGCGAACAAGGGGCCGATCTTGCAGCCTTCCCGGCAGCGTCTGACTACGCCATAGCCGCTTAGCCTGCCGTCGCGCCGGCAACCCACGGCGAGTGCATCGGCTTGGGTTATCCACCCGCTCAGGAAGGTTGCACGCGCGGCGGGGAAGCAGGTGCGGTCGTAATCGACAACCTGATCGAGCGGGAAAGTGGCCAGTGGGACGATGTCCTGGTCGTCTAATTGCGAGGTCGCCGGGCGTTCGGTGATCTCGGCACGAAAACGCATGTTGCGATGGGAGAAGACGAAACCGCCCTTGGCGTAGTAGTCCTGCATCGCGAAGACGCCGTCCATACCGATGCTCGAGCCTGGGCGCAGGCGGGCGAGGAGTCGCTCGCGGCGTGCGTGCCAGAGGGTATTGCCCAGACCTTGACCGCGATATTCAGGCCGGACGATGAAAAAGCCCATGAAACCGAATTCGCCATCGTAGGAGGTGATGGCACCGCCGCCGATCAATTCGCCGCCCCGGGACGCCGCGATGAAGGCGGCAGGGTCCGTCGCCCAGAATAGCTCGGCATCGTGAACACCGGGATTCCAACCCTCACGGGCAGCCCAATCGACGAGCTCGTCCAGCTCGGGACGGGTCATGTTGCGTATGACCAGCTGATTCGACACCGCGAAGTTCTCCTCAGTCGTTAATCGAGCGTGTGGTCCATCCCCACTCTGAACCCTTTCGGTATAGCTTCAACCCGAGTTTTGATCCAGGTCGACATGTCACCTGCGGAACATGTTCGTCGCCTTGTACTGTCCTGAGCGCGAGGCCCGGTTGCTGTCAGCGAGGGTGGAACATGCACTTGCAGGAGATTGAAAATCGCCACTCACCTGGTAGTGCCGGTTGCGGACCACTCGCAAGACACGCTCGATTAAGTGACCAGGCAGCTAAACGGCCGCCCTCGGAAAACACGAAACTACGAAACGCCCGGGGAACGATTTAGCCAATCTGTTGCGTCGACCGGTTGAATCCACAGCCGTTTTGCGCCCTGCGTGAATAACAGCAACAGATCGTGCCTGGATGTTGGGGGTGGTAAAAAATGGTACTGGTCGCGACGGTCGTTGCAGCAGGAACTTCAGGGTATTGGCCAGGTCAATAGCGGCCCTGTATCGCAAATGCCGAGCAGCGTTGTGGTCTGTTTTACGGCAGTGCCGTTTGAATTCAGTCGAGTCCGCCCCCTGATGCCAACCAAGAGTTTTCTGCCGGGCCTCATCCTGGTGTTCTGCACTGTCCCGTCGCTTTGTTCGGTTGCTGCCGAACGAAGCGCGCCGACGCAGAGTAACAGCGCATCAACCACCCTGATCGAAACCGCCTCGCGGCAGTATGAAAATGGCCAACTGGACCAGGCTGCCGCCACGCTGGAGCGTGCCCTGCATATCCAGCCGAACAATCCCGCGACGCTGCATTACCTGGGGGTGTTGCGCCTTCAGCAGGGGCAGTACCAGCAGGCTGAAACCCTGGCGGCGCGCTCGAACATACGGGTTGGTCGCAACGTCGAGTTACGCAACCGCAACTTCCAATTGATCCAGGCGGCGCAGCAGGCCCAGTCTTCGGGTACCCCACCCAATGCAAAAGAGGACGTGGTCGCAGTACAGAAGGGGCTGGAGGAGGAGGCCCAAAGGCGTCGCGAAGCGGAAGTGGCCGTTGCTGAGCAATCCACTCCGGACACTGGGAGCGACGCTGGCAACTTGGCTCGCGCGGAGGCAGATCGGCTTCTGGATGCGTCGTCGGCTGGCAGAGCCGGGCCCGAAGGAAAATTACAAATGGCTAATGTCGAGCCAGAGCGGGCGTACGCTGAGGTCGAGATTCCCCGCGGCCATATGCCGCGTCCGGGCAAATGCCGAATCTGGTTTCCTGATCGCCCGGCGGGGCATCAGCCCGCACCCGGCAAATGCAAGAAGCTGCGACATCGGGTTCCCCCGGGGGCCTACCTGGTGCGCGGTTGAGTTTATGAAGATAGCTACCCCAACGACGCCACGCTATTGAGCAAGGTCTTGACCAGTTGCGCCTGGCGCGTGGCGCCAGTCTTGGCGAATACACCGCGCAAGTGAGCGCGCACGGTGTTGCGCGAAACCCCGAGTGCCTCGGCTGTCTCATCGAGGGTCTGGCCGTCCATGACCAGCATGGCCACTTCGGTTTCCGTGCGGGTCAGTTGGAACAGGCTACGCAGCAGGTCACGCGAGGCTTGTGGCGAGTCGGCGGGATCGCGGATGAACACCACCACTGCCGGGCGTCGGGCGCTGTTGTGGGTCTGGTAGTTCATGGCAATCGGGCGCAGCAGCAGGTTCAGCGGCATCTCACCGCTGGGCCGCGACAGGGTCAGGACTTGCAGGTCGTCGAGGCCGCGGGGGCGTTGTTTCAACACGGCCTGGATGGCCTGCTGCAGTGTGCGGTTCTCATGGTTGGCGAAGGCACAGAGCTTGTCGTGCTTGCACTCCAGACCGTCATGGCTGTCGAACAGGCGCTGGGCGGCACGGTTGCAGCGCATCATCCGGCCGTTCTCGTCGAGGATGGCCGTGCCCACCATCAGGCGGTCGATGGTTGCCGCGTAGAGCTGGCGTTCGGCATCCAGTTGATCCACCGCCGAGTGCAGGTCCACTGCCTGTTGCAGGTGCGGCAGCAACAGGCGGATCAGGTTGATCTGCGCCGGGGTGAACGCTTCGCTGGCGTGGTCGCGGCAGGCGAACAGCGCGCAGTGCATGCCGGCGGCGGTGCGCATGTTGGCCACCAGCACATCGCGCAGGTCCAGGGGGTGCAGGTATTTGCGGTAGAAATCATGGGCCAGCCAGGCCTCCGTGCCCAGCACCTGGTCGGCACTGGCCACCTGGTCCGGGGGCCAGTCGAGGAACGGGCAGATCGAATAGAAGTGTTCGCTGTAAGAGGGCTCGCCGGGCAACAGCGCGCCATGCACCGAGGCATTGACGATCAGCCCGGGGCGTTCATGGTCGGGGTTGCGCAGCACCAGGGTGAAGAAGCTGGCGGCGAATCGCTGGCGCAGGGCTTCCAGCAAACTGGCCCAGGGCGTGGGCTCCAGCGTGCCGTGGTAGACCAGCCCGAGCAGGTTGCTGAGCTCGGCAGAGGGGATGTCGATGCTGGCGTGCAGGTCCGGGCAGGTGGAAAAGGGCAGGGTCATGCGCGCCTCTTTGGCTGCGTGTTGTCATGGGCGAGTATCGACCGGGGTCACGGCGGCAAAATCGTCCGTTTGGCCTAGGCACTGACGGGCGCAGCGCATGCCCAAGGGGCAGGCTGCGCCCGGTAGCTCTTACAGCGCCAGCAGGGCTTCGACTATGCGTTCGGCGGCGGCCTCGGCAGACTCGTGCCGGGTGTCGATATGGATATCCGGCGCCACTGGCGGCTGGTAGGGCGAGTCGATGCCGGTGAAGTTCTTCAGCTCACCGCGCCGGGCCTTAAGGTACAGGCCCTTGGGGTCGCGCTGCTCGGCCAGGGCCAGCGGCGCATCGATGAAGATCTCGAGGAAGTTGCCGTCACCGGCCAGGCTGCGGGCCATGTCACGCTCGGCCCGGAACGGCGAGATGAACGAGACCAGGGTGATCAGTCCGGCATCGAGCATCAGCCTGGCCACCTCCGCGACCCGGCGGATGTTTTCCACCCGGTCGGCTTCGGTAAAGCCCAGGTCGCGGTTCAGGCCGTGGCGCACGTTGTCGCCGTCGAGCAGATAGGTGTGGCGGCCCAGGGCATGCAGCTTGCGCTCGACCAGGTTGGCGATGGTCGATTTACCCGCGCCGGACAAACCGGTAAACCACAGCACCCGTGGCGACTGGCCCTTGAGCGCGGCGTGGGCCTCGCGGTTGACGTCGATGGCCTGCCAGTGCACGTTCTGCGCACGACGCAAGGCGAAGTGCAGCATGCCGGCACCGACCGTGCGATTGCTCAGGCGGTCGATAACGATAAAGCCCCCGGTATCGCGGTTGTCGGCATAAGCATCGAAGGCGATCGGCCGGTCCAGGTGCAGGTTGCATACGCCAATGCCGTTCAGCTCCAGGGTCTTGGCCGCCAGGTGCTCGAGGCTATTCACATCGACCCGGTGCTTGAGGTTGGCGCAGCTCATGCCGACGGTGCGGCAACCGATCTTCATCAGGTACGGGCGCCCCGGCAGCAGGGGCTGTTCGTCCATCCATACCAGGGTCGCTTCGAACTGGTCGGCCACCGCCGGAGGGGTGTCGGCCAGGGCGATCAGGTCGCCGCGGCTGATATCGATCTCGTCCTTGAGGGTCAGGGTCACGGCCTGGCCGCACAGGGCTTGCTGCTGCTCCCCGGCGCTGCCAAGGATGCCGGTGATCTCGCTCTGCTGGCCCGAGGGCAGCACGCGGATGCGCTCGCCGACGCGCACGCTGCCGGCCACGACGTTGCCGCAATAGCCACGAAAATCCAGGTTCGGCCGGTTCACCCACTGCACCGGTAGACGGAACGCTGCCTGGCTCTGCCGGTCCTGCTCCAGCGGTACGTCTTCAAGGTAGGCAAGCAGGCTCGGGCCCTGGTACCAGGGCGTGTTGGGGCTGGCCTGGAGCATGTTGTCGCCGCGCAGCGCCGACAGCGGGATGCACTGGATATCCTGCAGGCCGATCTGTGCGGCGAAGGCGCGATACTCGGCTTCGATGCGCTCGAACACCGCCTGGGAGTAGTCCACCAGGTCGAGCTTGTTGATCGCCACCACCACCTTGCGGATGCCCAGCAGCGACACCAGGTAACTGTGCCGGCGGGTCTGGGTTAGCAAGCCCTGGCGGGCGTCGATGAGGATCACCGCCAGGTCGGCGGTGGACGCGCCGGTGACCATGTTGCGGGTGTACTGTTCGTGGCCGGGGGTGTCGGCGACGATGAACTTGCGCTTATCGGTGGCAAAGAAGCGGTAAGCCACATCGATGGTGATGCCTTGCTCGCGCTCGGCGCTCAGGCCGTCGACCAGCAGGGCGAAATCCAGTTCGTCACCCTGGGTGCCGAGCTTTTTCGAGTCGGCTTCGAGCTGGCCAAGCTGGTCCTCGAACAATACCTTGGATTCATACAGCAGTCGGCCGATCAGGGTGCTCTTGCCGTCGTCGACACTGCCACAGGTGATGAAGCGCAGCAGCTGCTTGTTCTGCTGTTGTTGCAGGTAGGGCGTCAGGTCGCCATTGCGTGCGTCGGTGATTGCGTTCATCAGAAATACCCCTCTTGTTTTTTCTTCTCCATGGAGCCCGCCGAGTCGCTGTCGATCAGGCGGCCCTGGCGTTCCGAGGTGCGGCTGACCAGCATTTCGCCGATGATCGCCGGCAGGTTGTCGGCGTCACTGTCGATGGCGCCGGTCAACGGGTAGCAGCCCAGGGTGCGGAAGCGCACCTTGCGCAGTTCCGGGGTTTCTCCCGGCAGCAGCGGCATGCGTTCGTCGTCGACCATGATCAGCGTGCCGTCACGGCGCACCACCGGGCGCTCCTTGGCGAAGTACAAGGGCACGATGGGGATCTGTTCCAGGTAGATGTATTGCCAGATATCCAGCTCGGTCCAGTTCGACAGCGGGAACACCCGCAGGCTTTCACCCTTGCGCTTGCGGGTGTTGTACAGGTGCCAGAGCTCCGGGCGCTGCTGCTTGGGGTCCCAGCGGTGCTGCTCGGAGCGCAGGGAAAACACCCGCTCCTTGGCCCGCGACTTTTCTTCGTCGCGCCGGGCGCCGCCGAACGCGGCATCGAAACCGTAGTGGTCCAGGGCCTGCTTCAGGCCTTGGGTCTTCCACACATCGGTGTGCAAGGCCGAGCCGTGGATGAAAGGGTCGATGGCCTTTTCCACGCCTTCGGGGTTGATGTGCACCAGCAGTTCCAGGCCCAGGCGTTCGGCGGTCTGGTCGCGAAAGGCGATCATTTCGCGAAACTTCCAGGTGGTGTCCACGTGCAGCAGGGGGAAGGGCGGCTTGCCCGGGGCGAAGGCTTTCATCGCCAGGTGCAGCATGACCGCGCTGTCCTTGCCGATGGAGTAGAGCATCACCGGGTTTTCACACTCGGCCACCACTTCACGGATGATCTGGATGCTTTCCGCTTCCAGCCATTGCAGATGAGTCAACATCGAATACCTCCTCGAGTTCTGCCGGGATTGGCGCCGGCTGAACACCACGGTAGGTAAAGCACCGCCGGCACATCTTCGTCTGCTTGGACGAAGAGGCGCCGGCAGCTGCAGGTCACGCGACGGACGCGTACAGCGTCTCGACACGGATCTTGAGGGCGTGGGCAACGGCATCGAACCCTTGTTTGACCCAAGCGCCATGATTGGTCATGACCTGGTCGGCGGTGGCGCCGAGGAACTGGTCGGTGGTGTGGTAGCGGCAACTGGCCGCGCCGGTGGGCTCGATGTGCTGCTCGCGACGGGCAGCGTCGGGATTGTCGGCGTTGGCATACATCTCCCAGGCGAGTAACCGGTGGGGTTCGAAGTCAGCCAGGTACTCGATCACGTGCAGCAGTTCACCAGGTCGTCCCGGATCGGGCAGAAACAGATTGACCGGTTCGCCCAATCGCAAGCTGGACTCGACCTTGACGGTGTAGGGGTTCCACTGCGGATAACGCACCAGGTCGATCAGTACCGACCAGACAAATTCGGCCGGTGCGGCGATGTCCACGGTCACTGAACGGACCAGATTTTTCTCTGCGGTCATGGGTAACTCCTCTGAGGATGACTGCGCGCCACGAACTGCGGCGGGAAGTAAGCCATGGGCTCAGGCGCGATCCTCGCCGCTCACGGCGCACGGCTCCTCGTCCGTGCGGACTAGCAGGCGATTTAGTCCGCTTGGACGAAGAATCGGCAAGGGGGTGCTCCCTAAGGTCACTGGCAGCGGCGGGCTTTCCGCCAACAGAGGAGACCGACATGGTTACAGACAGGATCGATCAGGAGGTGCTCAGCGGCGAAAGCTGGAACCTCTTTTGCGAGCAACTGCGGCGTAGCGGCGAGCAAATATTGCGCGCCGAGGCTCCGACCGATGTGCAGACCCGCGCCGAAGGATTTCGCTATCTCACGCGTTTGCTGCGCATTGCACTGGAAATGCACCTGGAATTTGCCGATCCGGACTTCCCTGGCTTCATCACCCCCTCCCATGAAACCGCGAAAATTGGCGCCGACAACCCCGATAATCTGTATAGCTATGCGCGTCTCAACGGCGCGCACGAGTATCGGGTCAGCGGCCAGCGCGGCAGTGTTGCCTACCTCAGTTTCGGTTCCCAGAAGGGGGGCTACGAGACGGATGGCAAGATGATCCAGACCGGTTTTCTCGATGCCGGCATGTTGCAGTCGGATGCCGAGGGCAACTTCGAAATCATCCTCAGCCAGCATCCACCCGGCATCGGTAACTGGCTGCGGCTCGAACCGCAGAGCAATGCCTTGATTGTCCGCCAAACCTTTCTGGACCGTAGCAGCGAGCAGCCGGCGCAACTGCGCATTGAACGCCTCAATGCCCGCCAGACACCCGAACCGCTGAATGCGCCGCGCTTGCAACAAAGCCTGCAGCGGGTGGGAAGTTTCGTCGAGAACACCGCGCGGTTATTCGCCGACTGGGCTCAGGGTTATCAGAAGCACACCAATCAACTGCCCGCCGCCGACCAGGCACTGTGCCAGTCGGTGGGGGGCGACCCGAACATTTTCTATTACCACTCTTACTGGGCTCTGGCTGATGACGAGGCATTGCTGATCGAGGTCGATCAGGTGCCCGACTGCGATTTCTGGAATGTGCAGATCAACAACTACTGGATGGAGTCGCTCGACTACCGCTACCACCGCATCTGTCTGAACAAACAGTCGGCGCAACTGGAGGCGGATGGCCGCTTGCGCATGATCCTCTGCGGCGTTGACCCCGGTCTGGCGAACTGGCTGGAAACTGCCGGCCATCCCCATGGCACCCTCTGCCTGCGATGGGTGGGAGCAAAGCAGCCGGTGCAGCCAACGACACGCGTGATCAAACTCAATGATCTGAAGGAGCTTGTGCGATGAGTGCCAATGACTTCGCCCTGGATACCTTGCTGGCTGAAGCTTGCGTACGTGCGGGCGGCCTCGACGATTTCGGCCCCGGCGACTTTCGCCAGGGCCTGGTGGTGCTGGCTGACGCCCTGGAAAAAGAAGCGCGGCTATCCGTGTCGGGGCGCGGACTGTTGCGTGAGAAACTGTTGGCGCAACTGGTCAACCGTCTGATCATCGAGGATCACTGTCGGCGTTACCCACAAATCCTCGAGCTGGAAATCAACGACCCACTGGTGATCGTCGGCCTGCCACGCACCGGCACCACGCTGCTGCAACGCACCCTGGCGGTGGACCCGCAGTTCAGCAAGGCGCAGTGGTGGGAAACCCGCTACCCGGCGCCTCTCGACGGGGAGACCGTGGAGCAGCCGTTGCAGCGCCTAGGTCGGGCGCGCGCCGAAGTCGCGGCGATGGTCGAGTTCCTTCCGCAACTGCTGGCCATTCACCCACTGGACGCCGAGCAGCCCGACGAAGAGTTCATGCTGATGGAGCACTCGTTCCTCTGCGCCATGGACTCCTACGTCAACGTCCCCAGCTACACCGCCTGGCTCGACCGTCAGGACCAGACCCAGGTCTACCGTTACCTCAAGCGCTCCCTGCAGTTCCTGCAATGGCAGCAGGCACGTCGTGGCATCGCCCCCGGCCGGCGCTGGCTGCTCAAGAGCCCGCAGCACCTGCATACCCTGGAGCTGTTGTTCGAAGTGTTCCCCGGTGCGCAGGTGGTGCTCACCCATCGCGAACCGGCCAGGACCATTCCCTCGCTGGCCAGCTTCATCCATACCCTGTGGCAGTTGTACAGCGACCAGGCCGATGCCCAAGCCGTCGGCGAGCAGTGGAACCGGCGCATGGCGCGGGCCTTGCGCCATGCCATGGCGGTGCGCGAAGGCATGCCGGCCGGGCGCTTTCTCGATGTGCAGTTCGAAGACACCCTGGCCGCGCCCCAGGCCGTGGTCGAGCGCATCTATCGCTTCGCCGGCCTTGAATGCACGGCAAAGGTTCAGGCAGAGATGGGCCAATGGTTGTCCGTCAATGGCCGGGAAAAACGCGCTGCCCATCACTACAGCCCTGACCAGTTCGGCCTCAGCGACGCGCTGCTGCAGCGTGACTACGCCGAGTACCGCGCCCGGCATCTGAGCGCCTGAGCCTGCCCCATAACAATAAGAGGATTCATCCCATGCTGCTTAAAGACAAAGTCGTGATGGTCTCGGGCGTCGGCCCCGGGCTGGGTATCAAACTGGCCCTGGAGGCCGCGCGCGAAGGGGCGCGGGCCGTGGCCATCGGCGCCCGCGACATGGGCCGCCTGCTTGAGGCACAACAGCGCATCAAGGCGGTCGCCGGGCATTGCGAAGTGCTGTGCGTGGCCACCGATATCACCGATGTGCAGGCGTGCAATCGTTTCGCCGAAGCCACCCTCGAGCAATTCGGCCGTATCGATGCGCTGATCAACAGCGCCTTTTCCCATGGCGGTTTCCAGGCGGTGGACGAGGCGGACAACGACCCGCTGCGCGAGGCCCTGGAGGTCAACCTGCTGGGCTCGCTGAACATGAGCCGCGCGGTGCTGGCGCCAATGCGCGCGCAGGGCGCGGGGGCGATCGTCATGATCAACACCCTGGGCGTGCGCAAACCGTATCAGGGTGGGGCGGCCTATGCCGCGTCGAAAAGCGCCCTGGCAGCCAGCGTGCGCTACCTGGCCAGCGAGCAGGCGGCCCACGGTTTGCGGGTCAACGCTCTGGCCTGTGGCTGGATGTGGGGCGAGCCGGTGCAGGCCCTGGTACGCCAGAGTGCTGTCGCCCGGGGTGTCAGCGAAGAACAGGTGCGCGCTGAGTTCAGTGCCGGTATCCCCGGCGGGCGCATGCGCAGCGACGAGGAGTGCGCCCGCGCTGCGTTGTTTCTGGCATCGGACTACGCCAGTGCGATCAATGGCGCGCAACTCGATGCCAACGGCGGCGAAGTCATGTACTGAGGAGCAGGGCAGATGAACACAATCGATCACTGCGCTTTCAACGGCGATGCCGACGGTCTGTGCGCCCTGCAGCAGTTGCGTCTGGCGGGTGAACTGGATCCGCAGGTGCGCCTGGTCAGCGGGGTCAAGCGCGACATCGAGTTGTTGCGCCGGGTCCAGGCCGGGCCCGGCGAGCGGGTCACTGTGCTGGACGTGGCCCACGAGCAGAACCGCGAGGCCACCCGGCGCCTGCTCGACGCCGGCGCCCGGGTACGCTACTTCGACCACCACTTTGCCGGCGAACTGCCGCGGCATCCGGCATTCGAGTCCTTCATCGACACGGCCGCCCAGGTGTGCACCAGCCTGCTGGTCAACACCTACCTGGACGGGCGTCATCACCGCTGGGCGGTGGCCGCCGCCTTTGGTGACGGCCTGGCCGGCCCGGCCCGGGTGCTGGCGGCGCAGCATGGCCTGGCCGACGATGAGGTGCATGCCCTGGAGGAGCTGGGCCTGCTGCTCAACTACAACGCCTATGGCGACAGCCTGTCGGACCTGCACTTCGAGCCGCTGGCGCTGGCCGCCGAGCTGCTGCCTTACCACGACCCGCTGGACTTCATCCGCCACAGCACAAGCTTCACCACCCTGCGCACCGGCCACTCTGCCGACATGGCTGCAGCCGCAGGCCTTGAACCCTGGCACGAGGGACGGGGCGCGCAGCTGTACCGCCTGCCCGTGCAACCCTGGGCGCGGCGGGTCAGTGGTGTGCTGGCCAACCAGCTGGCGGCCGGTGCGCCACGTAAGGCGATCGGCTTGCTCAGCGCCAGGGCGGACGGTGACTGGGCGTTCAGCCTGCGGGTACCGGAAGAGGCCGGGCTGACGGCGGATGCCTTCTGCCGGCAGTTTCCAACGGGGGGCGGGCGCAAGCGTGCTGCCGGGATCAACCATCTGGCCGAAGCGCAATTGAAGGAAGTTGCCGCACGCCTGCTCGATTGCTATCGCTGAGCAAAGGGCAA
Organism: Pseudomonas sp. BF-B-30; assembly: GCF_019956305.1. NCBI lineage: Bacteria > Pseudomonadati > Pseudomonadota > Gammaproteobacteria > Pseudomonadales > Pseudomonadaceae > Pseudomonas > Pseudomonas sp. BF-B-30. The sequence continues at coordinate 106,236 of NZ_JAHBDG010000002.1, forward strand.
CGCCCGGACCGGATCTGTCGGGGTGTTGCTTGCCACCAAAAGTCAGCGGTTCAAGCACCTGAACCGCTTGATCCAATATAGCTTGAACGCAGTCGTATATTCCATAAAGCTAGTACAAACTATTTTTATAGTGCGTTTTAATCTATTCAGTATTTTGAATCGATTGGAGCACTTGTCTGTGAACACTAAGGCGCTTTTACCATTTGGCTTGGCATTACTGGCTACCTGCTCGACGGCTTTCGCGGGCGCCACCCTGGATCGCGTAACCAGCAGCGGGGAGCTGACCGGCGTTCTGATGGAAAGCTATCCGCCATTCTCCTTTCTCAATGAACAGAACCAACTGGACGGGTTTGACGTCGATGTCGCCAAGGCCGTTGCGCAACGGCTAGGGGTGAAGCTGAAGCTGCAGACTCCGTCTTGGGATGTCATCGCTGCCGGCCACTGGAACGGACGATATGACATCTGCGTCTGCTCGATGACCCCGAGCAAGGCACGGGCCGAAGTGTTCGACTTTCCGGTGGAGTATTACCAGTCACCGGCGGTGATCGTGGTCAATGCCAAAGACAAGAACATTGTCACGGGCAAGGATCTGTCAGGTAAAAAAGTCGGCGTGATCAGTGCGTCGACCTATGAAGCCTATTTGAACAAGGATCTGGTGATTGAGGGCGCCGAGGACAAGCCGTTGAGCTATCCATTCGAAAGCGTCCAGGTCGCGCCATACGACAACGAAACGGTCGCCTTCCAGGATCTGGCCCTGGGCACCGGCGTGCGCCTGGATGCCATGGTCACTAACCTCATCACCGCTCGCGAACGCATCGCCCAGGATCCTCGCTTCAAAATTGCCGGCGACACGCTGTATGCGGAGCCCAACGTGGTCGCGATCGAAAAGGGCGATCCGCAATGGAATGCCAAAGTCACTGAGGTCGTGACCCAGCTCAAGGCCGACGGCACATTAAGCAAGATTTCACAGAAGTGGATCGGTGCCGATATCAGCCAATGACAGCCCTCAATCCACACCCGGCCAAGACGGCTGTCGCCCCTGAAACCGAGACGCGTCGTTTCAGCCCGATACCTGGTTTTCGCACTCGCCTGTATTTGACCTGGGTAGTGCTGTTTGGCCTGTGCGTCATGTTTTTCATGAGCTTCGATCTGAAGTTCTCGATCATTGTGCAGAAGCTGCCCAACCTGGTCGGCCTGCATTTGGGGCCTGACGGTTTCTTGCAAGGCGCCGCGCTGACACTGTTCCTGTGCTTCTGTTCGATCTGGCTTTCGTTGCTCCTTGGCTTCGTGACGGCACTGGCGCGCCTGTCTCGCAGTGCAGTGGCTTTCGGCGTTGCCAGTTTCTATGCGTCTTTCTTTCGCGGTACTCCACTGTTGATCCAGATCCTGCTGATCTACCTGGGGCTGCCGCAGTTGGGTGTAGTGCCGGGCGCCATCAGCGCGGGAATCATTGCGCTGTCGCTCAATTACGGTGCCTACCTCAGCGAGATTTTTCGTGCCGGCATCATGGCTGTAGCACCCGGACAGCGCGAAGCGGCGATGGCTCTGGGGCTGGGGCCGGCGGCAACGTTCCTGCACATCGTCCTGCCGCAAGCCATGCGCACGATCATTCCCCCGACAACCAGTCAGTTCATTTCAATGCTCAAGGACTCGTCGTTGATATCGGTGATGGGGGTCTGGGAAGTGATGTTCCTGGCGCAGTCGTATGGTCGCTCGTCTTACCGCTACATCGAAATGCTCACCACCGCAGCCGTTATCTATTGGCTCCTGTCCATTGGACTGGAGTTGATACAGAACCGTCTTGAACGCCACTACGGCAAAGGTTTCAAGCATCAGCGCTGACCCGTCCGTTTAATGACTTTTTACAGGTACTACGATGTCCGATCCAAAACCTCTGTTGTTTGCGTTATACGAGCAAGCCAGCGTTGGCTGTGGCGGCGCGCCGAGCCTCTGGACGCACCCGGCCGACGAGCGACTGACCATCAACTCGCTGGGCTACTGGTCGAACCTGGCACGCATCGCCGACCAGGCTCATCTCGACATGCTGTTTTTTGGTGATGTGCTGGGTTTCTACGATGTGTTTGGCGGTAATGCCGACGCGGCCATGAAGTGGGCGGTGGAAGCACCGGCCAACGACCCGTTGATGATCATCCCGGCATTGGCCGCCGTGACGGAAAACCTCGCCTTCGGCGTCACGGTCACCACCAGTTACGAGCATCCTTTCACCCACGCCCGGCGCTTCAGCACGCTGGACCACCTGACCAATGGCCGGGTCGGCTGGAACATCGTCACCTCCTACCTGACCAGCGCCGCTCGCAACTTCGGTCTGGAGCAGATGATCAAGCACGATGATCGCTATGAACGCGCAGATGAATTTCTCGATGTGGTCTACAAACTCTGGGAAGGCAGCTGGGCAAACGATGCCGTGGTTGCCGACAAGTCTCGCCAGGTCTATGCCAAGGGCGATCGCGTGCGACCGATCAATCATGTTGGCGAGCATTATCGGGTGGCCGGGCCGCATTTGACATCCCCGTCACCGCAACGCACACCCTTGCTGATCCAGGCCGGTTGGTCAGGCCGCGGCCGCGAGTTTGCGGCCAAGCACGCCGAACTGATTTTCATCGCCAAGTCCAACCCGCTGGAGATTCGCCAGGGATTGGAAGATATATGGACGCAGGCCAGGGCACGGGGGCGTCATGCCGGGGATGTCAAATCACTGACGGTACTTCGCATCGTCACAGCCAGGACCGAGATCGAAGCCCAACGCAAATATGACGAACTGCAAAGCAACTATCACTTGCAGGCGCAACTGGTGAGTTATGCCGGTGATACCGGTATCGACATCAGCCGCTACGCGGACAGCGACGCGTTGTCCACTCACACCGAAGGCATGACTTCCTATGTGATGCGTCCTGATGGCAGTGGCAAGCCCTTGACCGCCGGTGATGTCAAACAGCGCTTTGCCAAAGTCACCCGGGGCAGTGATCTGATTCTGGTGGGAACGCCGCAACAAGTGGCCGATCGGATCGAAGAACACGCCCGTATTTCCGGCACCAGCGGCTACATGCTCAACCCGCTGATCAGCCCGGGCAGCCTTGAGGACTTCGTTGAACTGATCATTCCTGAACTGCAAAAACGCGGCTTGTATCGTACCCAGCCACAGAGCGGTACTTTCCGTTCGCGGTTACGGGACGATGGCGCCAGCCATTTACCGGACTCTGCCTACGGCGCCTCATTCCGCTTTGATAAAGGTTTTTAGGGCGGGACAGTCCTGAAAAAAAGCGGCTCTCCAGAGGCTAATGCCAGTCAGTTAATCCCGGGACACTGTGGGAGCGGGCTTGCCCGCGAAGAGGCCGGCACATCCAACAAAGATATTGGCTGACCCACCGCTATCGCGAGCAAGCTCGCTTGTATGTTTAGACTTTCAGTGAGCGCCAATCCTGCGGTTGGTCACCATCCCTGTGGGAGCGGGCTTGCTCGCGAAGAGGCCGGCACATCCAACAAAGATGTTGGCTGACCCACTTCTATCGCGAGCAAGCTCGCTCCCACAGTTTTGATCTTCAGTGAACGCCAATCCTGCGGCTGGTCACCATCCCTGTGGGAGCAGGCTTGCCCGCGAAGAGGCCGGCACATCCAACAGAGATGTTGGCTGACCCACCGCTATCGCGAGCAAGCTCGCTCCCACAGTTTTGATCTTCAGCGAACGCTAATCCTGCGGCTGGTCACCATCCCTGTGGGAGCGGGCTTGCCCGCGAAGAGGCCGGCACATCCAACAGAGATATTGGCTGACCCACCGCTATCGCGAGCAAGCCCGCTCCCACAGTTTTGATCTTCAGTGAACGCCAATCCTGCGGTTGGTCACCATCCCTGTGGGAGCGGGCTTGCCCGCGAAGAGGCCGGCACATCCAACAGAGATATTGGCTGACCCACCGCTATCGCGAGCAAGCTCGCTCCCACAGTTTTGATCTTCAGTGAACGCGAATCCTGCGGTTGCTCACAATCCCTGTGGGAGCGGGCTTGCCCGCGAAGAGGCCGGCACATCCAGCAGAGATGTTGGCTGACCCACCGCTATCGCGAGCAAGCTCGCTCCCACAGTTTTGATCTTCAGTGAACGCCAATCCTGCGGCTGGTCACCATCCCTGTGGGAGCGGGCTTGCCCGCGAAGGGGCCGGCACATTTAACAGAGATATTGACTGACCCACCGCTATCGCGAGCAAGCTCGCTCCCACAGTTTTGATCTTCAGTGAACGCCAATCCTGCGGCTGGTCACCATCCCTGTGGGAGCGGGCTTGCCCGCGAAGAGGCCGGCACATCCAACAGAAATATTGGCTGACCCACTTCTATCGCGAGCAAGCTGGCTCCCACAGTTCTGATCTTCAGTGAACGCCAATCCTGCGGCTGGTCACCATCCCTGTGGGAGCGGGCTTGCCCGCGAAGAGGCCGGCACATCCAACAGAGATGTTGGCTGACCCTCCGCCATCGCGAGCAAGCTCGCTCCCACAGTTTTGATCTTCAGTGAACGCCAATCCTGCGGCTGGTCACAATCCCTGTGGGAGCGGGCTTGCCCGCGAAGAGGCCGGCACATTCAACAAAGATGTTGACTGACCCACCGTTATCGCGAGCAAGCTCGCTCCCACAGTTTTGACTTTCAGTGAACGCCAATCCTGCGGTTGGTCACCATCCCTGTGGGAGCGGGCTTGCTCGCGAAGAGGCCGGCACATTTAACAGAGATATTGACTGACCCACCGCTATAGCGAGCAAGCTGGCTCCCACAGTTTGACCTGCTTACTTCAAGTACCACCCCCAAGGCTGGTCGCTGACGTACTCGGTCACCTGTTTGACCTCCAGGTAATTGTGTAGCCCCCATTGGCCCAGTTCGCGGCCGATGCCGCTGTGTTTCATGCCGCCCCAGGGGGCTTCGACGAAGGTCGGTTGCGAGCAGTTGACCCAGACGATCCCGGCGCGCAACTGGTTGGCGACCCGGGCGGTGCGCTGCAAGTCCGCGCTCATCACGGCAGCGGCCAGGCCGAAGCGACTGGCGTTGGCCATTTGCAGCGCTTGCTCTTCGATCTTGAAGCGCTTGATGCACAGCACCGGGCCGAACACTTCTTCGCGCCACAGAATGCTGCTGTGACCAGGCTCGTCGAAAATCGCTGGCTCGACAAAGTAACCTTCGCGCAAGTGCGCCGGTCGCCGTCCGCCCGTGAGCAAACGGGCGCCACTGGCCAGGCCCTGGTCGATGAAGCCGAGCACCTTGTCGTACTGGCCCTGGCTGACCAGCGGACCGAGCAGCACGCCGGGCTGCATGCCTGGGCCAATGCTGATCTTGCGGGTTTCCTCCACCAGCCGTTCGATCAGGCGCGCAGCGATGGTTTCCTGCACCAGCAGACGAGATGTGGCGCTGCACACCTGGCCCTGGTTCCAGAAAATCCCGAACAAAATCCACTCCACGGCAGCTTCGACATCGGCGTCATCGAACACGATAAAGGCAGACTTGCCCCCCAGTTCCAGGCTGATGTTCTTGATGTCGCGGGCCGCCGCCGACATGATTTTCGCGCCGGTGGGCACGCTGCCGGTGAAGGCCAGTTTGTCCACCCCCGGATGCTCGGTGAGCGGGCTACCGGCATCGGCGCCGAGGCCGGTGACCAGGTTCAACACCCCGGCGGGCAAGCCGATACGATCGGCGGCAGCGGCCAGTTCCAGGGCGGTCAGCGGCGTCAGTTCCGACGGCTTCAACACCACAGTGGCCCCGGCTGCCAAAGCCGGTGCAACCTTCCACGCGGCCATCAGCAGCGGGTAGTTCCAGGGAATGATCTGCCCGGCCACGCCAATCGGCTCGTGGCGGATGCGGCAGCGGAAACGCGCGTCCGGCAAGGCCAGCGGCTGATCCTGTTGCTGATCCAGTTCGCGGGCCAACCCGGCGTAGTAGCGAAAACAGGCGATGGCGTCACCAATGTCCCACTGCGCTTCGGGCAAGGGTTTGCCGTTGTCGCGCACTTCCAGTTCCGCCAGCGCCTGCTGGCCACTTTCCAGTTCATCGGCCAGCGCCTCCAGCCATTGCCCGCGCTCGGCGCCGCTGGTCTGGCCCCAGCCATTGTCGAAGGCACGCCGGGCCGAACGCACGGCATGATCGACGTCTTCTTCGGTGCCCGCCGCCACGCGGTGGAAGGCCTGTTCGGTAGCCGGATCAATCACGTCCAGATAGCCGCCCAGGTCCGGGCTGACCCATTCGCCGTTGATATAGAGCTGATCACGCATGGTGCGACTCCTGGACGCCGGTGCGGCGGTTTTGCAGATGGCGGGAAGTGAACAGCAGGGCCAGCGATACGCAGATGATTACCGTGGAAATTGCGTTGATCTCCGGCGTCACGCCACGGCGGATGGAGGAAAAGATGTAGATCGGCAACGTCGTTTCGGAACCGGCAACGAAGAACGCGATGATGAAATCGTCGAAGCTGAAGGTGAACGCCAACAGGAACCCGGCCATGATCGCAGGACTGATCTGCGGCAGGGTCACCCGCCAGAAGGTGTCCATCGGTGGCGCGTACAGGTCCGCGGAGGCTTCCAGCAAGGCCTTGTCCAGGGAATCGACGCGGCTGCGCACGATCACCATCACCAGTGCCATGGTGAAAAGCGAATGCGCGGCGATCACGGTGAAGAACCCCATGTTCAACTTCGGTACCGTTGGCAACCAGCTCGCCAGCAACGGGTTGATCAGGTCGAACAGGCTGATGAAGGCAATCAGCGTCGAGATGCCGATGACGATGCCCGGCACGATGATCGCGCAATAGGTCAGCGCATCGAACAGCATCCGTACCTTGGCGCCGCAGCGCTGCAAGCCGAACACCGCCAGGGTGCCGAACAGCGTGGCGATCACCGCCGAACTGAAGGCGATCAGCGCGCTGTTGCCCAGGGCTTCCATGATGAACGGGTTGCCGAATGCGGTGCCGAACCATTGCACCGAGCAGCACTGGAACGCCAGGCCACTGCGCCCGGCGTTGAAGCTGAACAGCACGATCAAGGCAATCGGCGCGTAGAGAAACAGGTACAGCGAGGTTGAATAGCTGCGCAGCCACATGTCACAGGCCTCCGTCGGCAGGGCGGCTGCCGTAGCGCGCCACCAGTTTCAGATACACGCCGATGATCAGCAGCATCATCGCTACCAACGTCATGGCCAGCGCACTGCCGAACGGCCAGTTGCGCGATTGCAGGAACAGGTCGACCAGCGCGTTGCCGACAAAGAACACCTTGCCGCCACCGAGAATGGCCGGGATCAGGAACTCGCCCATCAGCAGGATGAACACCAGCATCACCCCGGTGATGATCCCCGGCGCGGACAGCGGCAGGGTGATCCGGCGGAAGCTTTCGAAGGCGCTGGCACCGAGGTCCGCCGAGGCTTCGAGCAGGCGTTTGTCGAGTTTTTCCAGGCTGACGTAGATCGGGAACACCATCAGCGGCAGGTAGCCGTAGACGATGCCGATCAGCACCGCCCACGGCGTGTTGATCAGCCGTATATCCTCAAGACCCAGGCTGGCCAGCAGCGCCGGGATGCCCTTGCCGCTGAGGATGAAAATCCACGCGTAGGTGCGGATCAGGAAACTGGTCCAGAACGGCACGATCACCAGGGTCAGCAACAGCGAGCGGTTCCTCGTGACCTTGACCGCAAGGAAGTACGCCAATGGATAAGCCGCCACCAGGCACACCAGCGTGCCCAGCGGCGCCAACATCAGCGTGTTGCTGAAGGCCGCACCGCGAGAACCGAGGTTCAGGTAGTTGGCCAGTGTGAAGCCACCGGCGTAACCGCCCACGGCGCTGCGCTCGCCGAAACTGAAGACCAGGATGATCACCAGCGGCATCAACAACAGCAGCAGGAACCACAGGGTCGAAGGCAAGAGCATCAGCAGGGTAATGCGCCGGCCGAGGCTGCGCCGTTGGCGAACCTCGACCGACAGGGCATGGCCCGGCTGCACCGTTTGCGGGTGGGCGGCGGCATTCATGGGTGACTCCTCATTGGCCATGGTCAAGCGATCAGGCGGACTTGAATCGCGCCATCAGTTCGGCGCGCGCCGGGCTGGTCAGCGTCGCGGCGGCACCGAACTCCAGCGGGCTCAGGGCCTCGGCGGCCGGGTACATGATCGGATCGTCGAGCATCGCCACAGGCAGCAGCGCGTCGACACGCTTGTCGCCGCTCGGGTAACCGTGGCTCAGCACTTCCAGCTTGTTGTGCTGCGGATCGAGCAAGTAGTTGATGAACGCGTAGGCGGCATCCTTGTGCTCCGAGCTTTTGGGAATCGCGAAGAAGTCGCTCCACAACTCGCCACCTTCCTTGCCCAGTTCGAACTGCATTTGCGCATTGTCGCGGTGCAGTTGCGAAGCATCGCCGGTCCAGGACATCGCCAGCCAGGCATCGCCGCTGCGCATCGACGGCTGGATGTCGGAGTTGATCGCGAACAGGTGTGGCTTGACCTCGATCAGCAGCTTTTCGGCATCGGCCAGTTCTTTCGGGTCCAGGGAGTTGAAGCTGTAGCCAAAGCTTTTCAGCGCGTTGCCGATGGCGGTCAACTGGTAGTCGTGGACCATCGTCCGGCCACTGGCCGGGCCTTGGGCGGCGGCCCAGAATTCCTTCCAGCTGGCTGGGCCGTTTTTCAGTTTGCCGGCGTCGTAGAGCATACCGGTGGTGCCCCAGTTTTTCGGTACCGCGTAGACCTTGCCGTCCACCGTGCCCTGTGCCATGAACTTCTGCTGGAACGCCGAGGCATCGAAGTTGGGAATGCGCGATAGGTCCAGCGGCTCGATCAGGCCCAGGCCGACGTAGGTGCTGATGGTGTAGTTGGTCGGCACCAGCACGTCCCAGCCACTGCCGCCGGCCTGCAATTTGGCGAGCATTTCCTCGTTGGAGCCGAACACGCTCATCGACACCCGGGCGCCTGTGGTCTTGCCGAAGGCGTCGAGGTTTTCCTGGCTGTGGTAGTTCGGCCAGGTCGCCAGCGACAGGCGATCACCGAGCCTGGTTTGCTCGGCGGCTTCTGCGGTGGAGGTCAGCAGGCCGGGCATGTTGGTCGCGACCACGGCGGCGGCGATCCCAAGGCCCGTGCGGCCAAGGAACTCACGGCGGCTGATCGAGCCGTTCTGCCAGCGGCGCAGGGTTTTTATAAAAGTCTTCTGGTCCATAGCACGCTCCACATCCGGTTGATGAAACGAATCGATGATTTACAACGCCATGGCCAGGCCATTGGCGTGATCCCAGCCGACGCGCACTGCCGCGCCGTGTTCGAATGCATTGGCGCCGTGATCCTGCTGGCGCGGCACCCGCACGCAAACCACGCCAAAGGCCTGGGTGCGCACGCGGTACTCGGTGGAATTGCCCAGATAAATGCGATCTTCAACGCAGCCCGGCAGCTTCACTTCCCGGGTCATCTCGGCGTTGGCCCCGGCGATGCTGATCAGCTCCGGCCGCACCGCAATGCAACCGGCGGTGTTGGCGCTCAGGGCTTTGCCGGTGGGGGTGAGGGGGCTGGTCAGTTCCAGCCCTTGCTCGGTGCGCAGCACCACGGAGTTGCCGTTGAGCTGGCGCACGGTGCCGTCGAACAGATTGGACTCACCGATAAAGTCGGCCACATAGCGGCTGGCCGGGGCTTCATAGAGTTGTTCCGGAGTGGCGGTCTGGATGATCGAACCGTTGTGCATCACGCTGATGCTGTCACTCATCGACAGGGCTTCTTCCTGGTCGTGGGTGACCAGCACGAAGGTGATGCCGACCTCGCGTTGCAAGCGCAGCAGTTCCGATTGCATCTCCTTGCGCAGCTTGCGGTCCAGTGCGGCCAGCGGCTCGTCGAGCAGCAACACCGTCGGCTTGTTCACCAGCGCACGGGCGAGGGCGACACGCTGTTGCTGGCCGCCGGACAGTTCGCTCGGCTTGCGCTGACCGAAGCCGCTCAGGCGTACCATCTCCAGCGCTTCATCGGCCATGCGCAGTTGCTGTTTTTTGTCAGGGCGCGGGGTGCGATAGCGCAGGCCATAGGCAATGTTCTGTGCCACGGTCAGGTGCGGGAACAGCGCGTAATGCTGGAACACCATGTTCACCGGCCGCTCGAAGGCCGGCACGCCGGCAACGCTCTTGCCGGCCAGACGAACCTCGCCGCTGGTGGGCTGTTCGAAGCCGGCGATCATGCGCAGGGTGGTGGTCTTGCCACAACCCGAGCCGCCGAGAAAGGAATGAAACGAGCCACGCCGCACCGCGAAATTCAGACCGCCGACGGCCTGCACCTCGCCATAGCGTTTGACCACATTGCAGAATTCGATATCGCTTGGCGGGGTGTTGTTCACGAGACGGGCTCCCTTGCAGTGATGAATCAGTGCGTCGGGGGCCAAACTAGCAATCGGGGTTTTGCGGTGTATATATCCCTTGGGGGATAGAAGCGGATTGTTGTAGAAGCGAGCTCGCTCGCGATGGGCTCAAGAGCACTGCGTTGAGCCAGTCATCACGCGTAATCGTTAACGACCATCGCGAGCGGGCTCGCTCCTACAAGGGATTATTGCCAACCGACAGGTATCAACCTGCAAACCGAGCCCAGGGGCGTTGGATCAGCTTGATCCGCCCTGACCACAATCTCCGGATCACCGATAGACCTGTGGGAGCGGGCTTGCTCGCGAAGGCGGTGTGTCAGGCAACATAGGTGTCGGCTAAAAAACCACTTTCGCGAGCAAGCCCGCTCCCACAGGGGGGCTGTTGACTGACAGGTATCAGGCTTGCAGCTTGAGGCCGGGGGCCTGCAACGGATCCTCCGTCAGCTCCCGAATAAACAACCCCAGCAACTCCGACTGGCTGCCAATGCCCAGCTTGGCATAGATGTTCTTGCGGTGAATCTTCACCGTGCCGGGGCTGATGTTCAGTTGTTCGGCCACTGAGGCGCTGGAGTGGCCGCGCAGCAACAGTTGAACGATTTCCTGCTCGCGTCCGGTGAGGATGTGCGCGCCGAAGTGGTCGAAGGCTTCGCGGATCTTGAAGTCCAGGTCCTGCGCCGGTCGCGGTTCCTGAGCCTGACGCAAGCGCCAGGCCTCATTGATGACCTGCTCGACCACCGCTTGCGCGCACTCGACCAGTTGCATTTCGTCCCGGCTGAATGCACAGCTGGCGCTGGATCGCATCAGCGACAACACCGCCATGGCGCCACCGCCGAGGTCGACGAAGAACGCCACTTCCTCGGCCAGTCCGGTTTGCTGGTAATAGGTCAGGAAGTACTCGCCGAGGTAGAAGTGGTCGGGGGCGAACTGGCGCAGACGCCACAGCCCCGGCGCCTGCCCACGGGTACAAGCCAGGTAGAAGGGATCCAGCAGGTAAGGCCCGCACTGATAGTCGTCGACATACACCGCCCGCTTGTCCGCCGAGAACGTATCGAACAACGCCAGTGGCCGGTGATTGCCTTCGTAGACAAACAACACGAAATGATCGACCGGGCAGATTTGCCGAAGCCAATGGCTCAACCCCGACAACCGCCCATGCCCGGCAGGCAGGTCGAGCAGGTGGGCGACACCGGTGGTCCAGAGTTTCAGTTCCTTGGGGCGCATGGCGGCTACAGGCAGAAGAGGATGGCCTTTGGATGCACAAAGTACGCCATGGCGGGCGACCCCGTGTAGAGCGGGGTGGCGGACGGCAGGGCGTTTAAAAGACGCACCGCATTGGGGCCGGGTGTTACCGAGTGCTACAGGGCTGGTAGCAGAAATGATCAGGTGGTTGAGTTATGTTGGACGATCTGGATGAGATTGCCGCAGGTGTCGTCCAGTACCGCGAGGGTGACCGGTCCCATCACCGTCGGCGGGCGGGTGAATTGAACGCCGGCGGCGCTGAGCCGGGCATATTCGGCTTGCACGTCTTCAACGCCGAAAAACGTGCAGGGAATGCCGTCCTGCTTGATCGCGCTCTGGAACGTCTTTGCCGCGCTGTGGGCATTGGGCTCCAGCAGCAGCTCGACGCCATCAGGGTCGCCGGGAGAGGTCAGCGTCAGCCAGCGATGTTCACCCATGGGGATATCGTGCTTGAGTTCAAAACCGAGCACATCCCGGTAGAAGGCAAGTGCCTTGGCCTGATCATCGACGAGCACGCTGGTGACTACGATTTTCATGGGTTTTTCCTCCTGATGGCCGAATCGCAAGACCGAAAGGGTGCTCTGCTTTTCAGGAGAACACCACTTGGCTATTTACGCTCGCGATGAACGTTGTCCAGTAGACGGCAGCAGTATGGTCAGAATCCCCAGCAACGGCAGGAACGAACACAGCGTGTACACGTACTCGATGCCATGGATATCCGCCAGGTGCCCCAGCAGCGCGGCACCGATCCCGCCGAAACCGAACATCAGGCCGAAGAATACCCCGGCGATCATGCCGACGTTGCCGGGCACCAGTTCCTGGGCGAAGACCACGATGGCCGAGAACGCCGAGGCGAGGATGAAGCCGATGATCATGCTCAGCACACCCGTCCAGAACAGGTCGACGTAGGGCAGGGCGAGGGTGAAGGGCGCGGCGCCGAGGATGGAAAACCAGATCACCTGCTTGCGGCCGATCCGGTCGCCGATCGGGCCACCAAAGAACGTGCCCGCCGCGACGGCGCCAAGAAACAGGAACAGGTACAGCTGTGAACTGGCCACCGACAGGTCGAACTTCTCGATCAGGTAGAAGGTGAAGTAACTGGTGAAGCTGGCCATGTAGAAGTATTTGGAGAACACCAGCAGCGCCAGCACCACCAGGGCGAACGTCACCCGCCGTTTCGACAGGCCGTGGGTGGCCTTGCTGCCTTGCTTGAGCTTGAACAGGTTCAGGTGATTGCGGTACCAGCGGCTCAGGCCGTATTGCACGAGGATGGCAAACACCGCGAACAGGCCGAACCAGGCGACGTTGCCCTGGCCATAGGGAATGATGATCGCGGCGGCCAGCAATGGGCCGAAGGCGCTACCGGCGTTGCCACCGACCTGGAAGGTCGACTGCGCCAGGCCGTAGCGACCGCCCGAAGCCAGGCGCGCCACCCGCGAGGTCTCCGGGTGAAAGGTCGACGAACCAACCCCCACCAGTGCCGAGGCCACGAGAATGGCCGGGAAGCTGCCGACCATCGACAGCATCAGAATACCGATCAGGGTGCAGACCATGCCGGCCGGCAACAGCCACGGTTTGGGATGACGGTCGGTGTAGAAACCGATCCACGGTTGCAGCAGCGAGGCGGTGAGCTGGAAGGTCAGGGTGATCAGACCGACCTGGGTGAAGCTCAGGCCATAACTGGCCTTGAGCATCGGGTAGATCGACGGCAGCACGGCCTGGATCAGGTCGTTGATCAGGTGCGCCAGGGCACAGGCACCAATGACACGCATGACCAGCGGGCTGGCCTGGCTGGCCACCGAAGCGGTGTGTGAGGGTGAGCTCAGGGTAGTGGTCGACATAGGCGAGTTTCCGGATAAAAACGCGAACTGCGAACGCAAGGCGCAGCCAATTTCAGGGTTCGGCGTTATCCTAGGGGCCTCAACGGCGCCCGTCTCGCGCAACTCGGGCATGGACCATCGCAAAAAGGGCGTCATGATCAAACCATTGCAGACATTTCTCGCGGAGATCGACCAGGGCGGCTGGAGCGTACGCAGCAGTGCGACCGACTACCCGGAAAACTGGTTCATCCCGCCGCACTCGCATGAAAAGCATCAACTGATCTATGCCATCGAAGGCGTGATGGTGGTGCACGCCGCCACCAGCCAATGGACGGTGCCGCCGAGCCGTGGCATCTGGATGCCGAGTGGTGAAGTGCATTCGATTCGCTGTGTGGGGGCGATCAAGATGCGCAGCGTTTTCGTGCGCCCCGACCCGAGCCTGGATCTGCCCGCCGAAACCCGGGCGGTGAGTGTTTCCGCGTTGCTGAGCGAGCTGATCAAGGTCTCGGTCGATTTCGACTTCGCCTGCAATCCGGACTCGCGGGAAGCCCGGGTGCTGCGGCTGATCCTGGATGAACTGACGATCCTGCCGACCTTGCCGTTGAACCTGCCGCAGCCCGCCGATCAACGTATCAACCTGATCTGTAGCGCGTTGCAGCGTGACCCTGGGGATGGCTCGACGTTGTCGGACTGGAGCGCCCGGTTGAGCCTCGACGCCAAAACCATCCAGCGCAGGTTTCGCAAGGAAACCGGCATGACTTTCGGCCAATGGCGCCAGCAAGCGCGACTGCTGTTGGCGCTGGAACGGATAGCCGTCGGGGAGAAGATCATAGACATCGCCGGGGAGCTGGGATACGACAGTCCAAGCGCATTCACGACCATGTTCAAGAAGCAGTTCGGCAAGACGCCGAGCGATTTTTTCAAGTGATGGAAAGGGTGTTCTCTTGCACAAGAGAACACCCTTGGGTCACCGGCACCGCGTCAAACAAAAAGCCGCAACAGTATCGTCGCCAGAATCACCGTCGAGGCACCGCCAATGCGCGTGGAGATTTGCGCGAACGGCATCAGCGACATGCGGTTGGAAGCCGAGAGGATCGCCACGTCTCCGGTGCCGCCCAGGCCGCTGTGGCAGCAGGTCACGATGGCCGATTCGATGGGGTACATCTTCATCAGGTTGCCGATGAAGAAGCCGGCTACGGTCATCGACACCACCACCGAGACGCATACCAGCACGTAGCCGACCGAGAACACTTTCACCACACTGTCCAGCGGCACGTAGAGCATGCCCAGGCCGATCATCACCGGCCAGATGAACGCCGATGACACCAGTTTGTAAAAGCTGTTGGCGCCTTTCTCGAGTTTTTCCGGCAGCACCCGAAGGTACTTAAACAGCACCGCCGCGAGGATCATCATCACCGGGCCGGGAATGCCCACGACTTTTTCCAGCAGGCCGCCGAGGACGAAGAACGCACAGATTACCAGCACCCCTGCACCCATGACGCGGAAGTCGACAATAGTGCCTGTGTCTTCCTTGACCAGGAATTGGTCATTCTCGTCCTTGGCGCGAATCAGCGAGCCTTCGCCATTGATGGTCGGGCGCTTGAGGGCCAGGCGCGCCAGGTAACCGGCACAGATGATCGCCACGATGTTGCCGACCACGGCGGCGGGCGCCAGTTGAGCCACGTAGATATCCGGCGTGCCGCCGAGGATTGCCGAGTAGGCCAGCGACAGGGGCAGTATCCCTTCGCCGATCCCGCCGCCAATGATTGGCACGATGATGAAAAAGAACGTGTGGTGGAAGCTGTAGCCGACCAACTTGCCAACGATCAACCCGCTGGCAACGGCGGCCAGGGTGCCGACGAGCAAGGGAATGAACATCCGCAGCATGCCCTGAACCAGAATGAAACGGCTCATGCCCAGAATGCTGCCGACCACCAGGCTGGCGATCACGAAGTAAAGGAAGTTGGCTTCTTTCATCAGCATTTTGGTGGCGTCGATCGTCGCCGGTCCGAAGAAGCCGTAGAACACCAGGAACGATGGCAGCATCAGGCACAGGATGGCACCGCCGCCGATTTCCTTGAGGATCGGCAGGCGCGAGCCCATTTGGCCGAAAAACACGCCCATGGTCATGATGACGGCGAGCCCGCCGATCATGTTCTTGGGCAGGAAGCCCAGATGGGCCGAGAGATAAACGATGACCGCGATGCCGAGAAAGATCGGCAGCGGGATGACGCCGATTTCGTAGGCGCACAGGCTGCGCAGGCGTTGCACAAATCCGCCGTCGGAGGCGGTTTCGATTTTCAGGGATTGTTCATAGGGCTTGTTCATGTCGCGCTTTCCTCATGTTGTTTTTATCGAGGATTCAGAAACCACGGTTGGCCGGGGATGGATTGCCACTCGGTAGATCGATGGTATCCTTCGCTAATAACGCAATAAACAGCGAAAGTATGAGGCGTATGAACACGAATCGTGATCAATTTCCCTTGCCTGAAGACCTCAAGGTGTTCCTCACCGTCGTTCGAAAAAACGGCTTCGCCAGCGCTGCCGAGGAGCTGGGGTATTCCCCGGCGTACATCAGCAAACGCATCTCCGTGCTGGAAACCACGCTCTCGACTCGGCTGCTGCACCGCACCACACGGCGCATCGCGCTGACTGACGACGGCGAGCGGGTGCGGGTGTGGGCGGAGAAGTTGCTCGGTGACTTCGATGACTTCGTCGGCGAAATATCACAGGCGCGGCAACAGCCGATGGGTTCGCTGCACATCTGCAGCAGCTTCGGTTTCGGGCGCAACCATGTGGCACCGGCGATCTGCGAGCTGTCGCAAACCTATCCCAGGCTTGAATTGCGCCTGGACGTGTTTGATCGCGTGGTCGACATCGTCGGCGAGGGCTTCGATCTGGAAATCCGCGTGGGTGATGACCTGCCGGGCCAGCACCTGGGACGCAAACTGGTGAGCAACCGGCGGGTGCTGTGTGCGACGCCCGAATACCTGGAGCGCAGGGGTGTGCCGCAATCGCTGGCGGACTTGAAAGACCACGATTGCCTGGTGCTCAAGGAACGCAACAACGCGTTCGGCGTGTGGAGCCTGACGAAGGACGGGCAGGAAGAATCGGTACGCGTCAGCGGGCCGTTATCGTCCAACAACGGTGAGATCGTGTTGCAGTGGGCCCTGAGTGGCGGCGGGATCCTGTTGCGCTCGATGTGGGATGTGAAGCCGATGCTGGAGCAGGGGCGACTGGTGCAGGTGCTGCACGATTACACCCAGAGCGCCAACGTCTGGGCGGTGTACCCGACGCGGTTGAGCCAGTCGGCCAAGCTGCGGGTTTGCGTGGAGTTTCTCGAGGAATACTTTCGTCATCTTTCGGTTGAATGAACCACCGGCATCTCTGTAGGAGCGAGCCTGCTCGCGATGGATTCAAGAGCGCCGCGTATAGCCAGTAAACACGCGTTATCGTTGACGACCATCGCGAGCAAGCTCGCTCCTACAAAGTTCTCATCAGCCCAACCAGGGATTATCCGCCAGATGCCGGGCCTCGAAACGGCGAATCTGTTCGGCGCGTTGCAACGTGGTTCCAATGGCATCCAGCCCCAGCAGCAATGATTGCTTGCGCAGTTCATCGATCTCGAACGGGATCACGTTGCCGTCTGACAGTTCGATGGTTTGTTCCGGCAGATTGACGCTGATTCGAGCCGTTGCCGGGTTGCTGGTCAACGCGGCAATCTGATTGAGTTGAACCTCGCTCAGCTGGATCGCCAACACGCCATTGCGTTGGCAATTGTCGTAGAAAATACCGGCGAAGCTGGTGCCGATCAGGGCGCGTATGCCGACCTGTTTCAGTCCCCAGACCGCATGTTCGCGGCTCGAACCACAGCCGAAATTGGGACCCACCACCAGGAACGCAGCGTCGCTCCAGGCCGGCTGGTTGAGGATGAACCCGGGATCGGGTTCGCCGGACCCAAGGAACCTCAAGTCAAAGAACAGACCCTTGTCCAGCCCCTTGCGATCAATCCCTTTGAGGAACTGCTTGGGCATGATCACGTCGGTGTCGATGTTGGAGGCCAGGAGCGGGGCGGCGCTGCCGCTGACGAAATCGAAAGGTTGCATGGTTCAAGCCTCCAGCGCGAAGGTGCGCACGTCGGTCAGGTGCCCGGTAATCGCTGCGGCGGCGACCATGGCCGGGCTCATCAAATGGGTGCGCGCACCGGCGCCTTGGCGGCCTTCGAAGTTGCGGTTGGTGCTTGAGGCGCAGCGATCACCGGGGGCGAGCACGTCGTCATTCATCGCCAGGCACATCGAACAGCCCGACTGGCGCCATTCAAACCCGGCGTCGAGGAAGATCTGCGCCAGCCCTTCGTCTTCGGCCTGATCACGCACCAGGGTCGAACCGGGAACAATCATGGCCCGCACGTGGGCTGCCACCCGTTTGCCGCGCACGACGCGGGCGACATCGCGCAAGTCTTCGATGCGCGCGTTGGTGCATGAGCCGATGAAGGCGTGGCTGATCACCACGTCGCTGAGCGGCATGCCCGGTGTCAGGCCCATGTAGTTCAGGGCGCGTTGCATGCCCTGACGCAGGATCAAGTCAGGTTGCGCGGCCGGGTCCGGCACATGCCCGCCCACCGATGCGGCCTGATCGGGGCTGGTGCCCCAGGTGACCATGGGTTCGAGAGCCGCGACATCCAGCGTGACTTCGCGATCGAACACCGCACCTTCGTCGCTGTGCAGGCCGCGCCATTTTGCGACGGCCTGTTCCCACAGTTGGCCTTGGGGGGCGCGGGGTTTGTGTTGCAGATAAGCAAAGACCTTGTCATCCGGTCCCATGAACGCGCCTCGGGCGCCCGCTTCGACGGCCATGTTGCAGATGGTCATGCGCGCTTCGACGCTGAGGTCGCTGATCGCCGGGCCGGCGAACTCGATGGCATAGCCGGTGGCACCGGAAGCGCCGATTTTTTCGATCAGGGCCATGATGATGTCCTTGGACGTCACGCCCGTACCGAGTACACCGTTAACCGTCACGCGCATTGTCTTCAGGCGCTTGTAGACCAGGGTTTGCGAGGCCAGCAGGTGTTCGATTTCCGAAGTGCCAATGCCGAAACCGAAGGCACCGAGGGCACCGTAGGTGGTGGTGTGGCTGTCGCCGGCGGCAACGACCATGCCGGGCAGGATAAAGCCTTGTTCGGGGGCCACGACGTGCTCGATGCCCTGGCGCTTGTCCAGCACGTCGAACAGTTCGATACCGAAGTCGCGGCAGTTTTCTTCGAAGTAAGACACCTGACGAGCGCCGCCAGCGTCCGGCATGGCGGCAGTGCGTGTCGGCGCCGTGGGATTGACGTGGTCGACGACCGCCAGGGTTGCGCCCGGGCGCCAGGCTTTGCGACCGGCTTCGCGCATGCCACTGAAGGCTTGCGGGCTGGTGTACTCGTTGGCGACTTGGCGGTCGATGTACAGCAGCACGTGGCCCTGATCGTCGAGGGCGCATACGGTGTGGCTGTCGATGTGTTTTTGGTAGAGCGTTCTGGGGCTGTGCATGGAGTGGGCTCTTGTTGTCATGCGAGATCACGGAAACGTACCCACAGCATATTCGTCGCCATTCCTGCATCAAGCGCCATTAAGTGAAGGCATTGAACACGATATGTGAATTACAGCGCGCTGCTCAACGTAAAGAAACTACCTAGAACACTGCGGCAAATGCCGTTACCAATGGGGTTCGTCTCAATATCCCGCTGGTGGGGGCTGCCCTAGGCTGTGTGCTTTTGGCAAACCGGTGGGCGGAGTTGTTATGCGTTTATTTGAACTGATCACTTTTACCGTGCGGGTGCGCACGGTTGCGCAAGCGTTGGCGCAGATCGAGGCGGCGCTGGACGACCCGAAAGTCGGCGGCACGTTGATAGGCTGCTGGGCCTCGGAGATCGGCCAGTTGAACCAGATCGCCGTGCTGCGTGGCTACGCCGACGAACACCTGAGGCAAGCCGAGCGCGAGCGTTTCCTGCTGGGGGGCGGGGCGTTTGGCATCAACGAGTTCATCTGCGATCTGCGCATCGAAAACTACACGCTGTTTCCCTTCCTCGAACCCTTGAGCGCAGGCCAGCACGGTCCGTTCTATGAACTGCGCGTCTACGACCTGGTCAGCAGCGGATTGCAACCCACCCTCGACGGCTGGAGCAAAGCCATCGAAGCGCGAACTGCCGAACAGTATTCGCCGGTGTACGCGGCGTTTTATGCCACTGACGGTTCGCTGCCGCGTTATCTGCACATCTGGCCGTGGACCACTTTGGAACAGCGCCTGCAAGTACGCACCCAAGCGGTCGCCGACGGCGTCTGGCCGCCGGAAAACTCCGGCCCGCAACTGCGTGACATGCGCTCGACGATCTACCTGCCCGCGAAGTTCTCGCCCTTGCAATGACCAAAGCACGGTTTGACTGGCCGGATGCCCGCCTCAATGCAGCGCCTGCTCGTCCAGGTACTCGTTCAGGCACTCGATGAACGCCTGATGTTTGCGCGTGTGGCGTCGGTGCGCCGGGTAAATCACATGGATTTTCCGGCCGAACTGCTCAGGGTCGAGGTCGGCGTCCGGTAGCAGTTGCACCAGTTCGCCGCGCCTGAGGTAGGGCGCGGCGCTCCACTGCGGGCAGAACTGCAAACCCCGGCCGGCCAGCAGGGCGCCGAACAGGAAGTCATAGTTGTCGCTGCTCAGCCGGGGTATCGGCTGGGGGATTCGTTTGCGTTCGCCTTCGTGCTCCAACCACCAGTAATGCGGGTTCAGGGCGGGATGACGAAACAGGAGCCAATCATGTTGATTGAACGTGTGGGGTTGAACCTCCAGCGGGTTGCGTTGCAAGTAGCGGGGGCTGGCGCACAAGAGGATGCGGTTGGCGGTCAGTGGGCGGGTGATCAGGTCGGGCAGTTCCACCGGGCCGTCTCGCACCGCCAGGTCGAACCGGCCTTCGACCAGGTCGACGAACTCATCGCTCAGCACCACGTCCAGGTGCATCTGCGGGTAGCGCTCGAGAAAGCGACAGCAGACCGCATTGAGAAAGGCCGGCGCGAACGAGGGTGGAGCGGTCACGCGCAGCAGGCCATACATTTCCCGCTGCAATTGATCGATGTCTTCCCGGGCTTGCTCCAATTGCGTGAGCACTTGCCGCGAACTGGCGAGGAAAATCTCCCCGGCCTCGGTCAGCGCGATGCGTCGCGTGGAACGCTCGAACAGGCGCGTGCCCAATTCCTCCTCCAGGTGGGTGATGGCCCGGGTCAGGGCCGAGGTGGTCTTGCCCAATTGCGAGGCGGCGCGGGTGAAACTGCCCTGGTCGGCGGTTTCGACAAACATCGCGATGGCGCTGAGTTGGTCCATGCAGTGTTTCCTGTTTGGAAAGTATGTGTTGCGTGGGCCGAGTATTCTTTACTGCCGCCCGGTTCGCTAGTCTCTCGGCATTCTTACAAGAAAAAGGTGCGGGACGATGAAGCGAATACTCCAGTCGGCATTGGCCATGGCAATTGGTCTTTCCTCTATGGAAAGCATGGCGGCCGCCGATCTGATTTTGCATAACGGCAAAGTCTTTACCGCCGAGCAAGGCAAGGCCCTGCAACAGGCAGTGGCAGTGGAGGACGGAAAAGTCGTCAAGGTCGGCAGCGACGCCGAGGTGCTGGCCCTCAAGGACCCCGGCACGCAAGTCATCGACTTGCAGGGCAAGGTGTTGATGCCCGGCCTTATTGACACCCACAGCCACGCGGTGTTTGGTGGGATGAAGCTCAAGTCCGCCGACCTTGAGACACAAATGCTGCCGTTCGACGAACTGGAGCAGCGCTTGCGCGAGTGGCGCGACAACGGCAAGGCACGGCATGGCGACATCCTGGTCGTCGGTGGAACACCCTCGACCTACTGGAGCCAGGTGGCGGAGATTGAAAAGCGCTTCAACCAGGGCGAGTGGGCAGGCACGCCGATATTGTTCGTCGGTTGGGATTATCACACCGGTTGGGCCAACAAGGCCCTGCTCAAACGCGCCGGTATCGATGCCGAGCGGGTCAAGGCACTCGCTGGCGAAGCGGTGGCGACCATCGGCCACCATGACGACAACACCCCCAATGGTTTCGTCGCCGATGCCGGTCTGTCGGCGGTGATGTCGCAGCTGCCGCCCGCCAGTCTTGAGCAATTGATCGGCGCGGCGCAAGCTGCCCGCGATCTTTACCTCAGCCTGGGCGTGACGGCCCTGATGGACCCGGCGGCCAACGCGGTGCCCGGGGATGCGTTGTTCGACTTCAAGCCCACGGTGAAAAATGTCGGGGTGCTGCCGGCCTACAAGGCGTTGGCGGACAAGGGCGAACTTCGTATGCACGTGGCGGCCTTGATGGTCGTCAACCCCAAGAGCAAACCCGCCGACCTTGAGGTCATGGAGCAGGTCCGCCAACAGTTCGCCGACGTCGACAATCTCAGCCTGCCGGGCATCAAGGTGTTTGCCGATGGTGTGGCCGAGTTTCCGGCACAAACCGCCTCGTTGCTGTCGCCCTACAAGAACTCGCTCAAGGGCGGCGAATTGCTGATCGACCCGGCGCACTTCGGCGAATTGGTGGGCGCTGCCGATGCCCGCGGCTGGCTGGTGCATGTGCATGCCATCGGTGATCGTGCGGTGCGTGAATCCCTCAATGGCATCGAGCAGGCGCGTCGCGAAGGGCACAACAACGTGGCCCACTCCGTCACCCACTTGCAGATGGTCAACCCCAAGGAATTCACCCGGTTCAAGCCGCTCAACGTCATCGCATCGATGCAGCTTTACTGGGCATCGGCAGACGAGCTGAGTATCGATTTGCTGCAGCCTTACATCAATGCCATGCAATTTCAGTTCATGTACCCGGCGCGTTCGTTGCTCAAGAACGGCGCGACCATTTCCGGGGCCAGCGACTGGCCGGTGTCGACACCGGATCCGTGGAAAGCGATCGGGCAAGCCATCAGCCGTAGAGGCCCCAAGGGGGTGCTGAACCAGGCAGAAGCCATCGACCGCGAAACCATGTTCAACGCCTACACCCGCAACGCCGCGAAAACCATTGGCCTGGAGCAGCAGATCGGTACGCTGACCCCTGGCAAGCAAGCCGACATGATCGTTGTCGATCGCGATGTGTTCAGCGCGCCGGAAACGCAACTGGCCGACACCCAAGTGCTCAAGACTTACTTCGCCGGCCGCGAAGTCTACAGCCGCCCGTAACCCCCCCCTGTTCGCCCACCCTTTGCCCTGCCGGCAAGGGGAGGGCGAAGCCTTGCCAACTTAATAATAAGAAAGGACCTGAAACATGCATCGCCCTGCATTGACCCTGTTTGTCGCCTGCACTTTTTTGCCGTTGGCTGCCCACGCCATTACGCTGAACGATGACTTTCAGCTGATGCTCAAACCGGCGGTGGTCAGCGACTACCGCAGCCGTGGCTTGTCGCTGACTCTGGGCGACCCGGCTGCGCAACTGGACGCCACACTGCTGCACAGCAGTGGTGCCTACGCCGGGGTCTGGACCTCCAATGTCGATTTCGGCCTGAACTATAAAACCCGGTTGGAGCAGGATTTCTACGCGGGCTTCTTCAAGCAGATCACCGATGACGTCAGCCTCGACCTTGGCTACCTCAAGTACACCTACGCCAGGCAGTCGGACTTCAATCAGAGCGAGGTCTACGCCATCGTCAAAGCCTATGGTTTCAAGTTCGCCAGTTACTACTCCAACGATTTGCAGACTTTCGTGGGCAAGGACCAGGACACCCTCTACACCTGGTTGGGCTACAGCTACGCGCTACCGGCGGACACGGGGCTGGAGGTGCGCTATGGCCGATTCGATTTCAAGGATGACGTGTTCATTGCCGGTAACGGCGATGCCCGCGGCGACTATCACGAGTGGGAGGCCCGGTTGACCCATAGCGCCGTGGGCGTCGACTGGGCGGTGGCTTACATCGATACCGATCTTTCCGCGCACGAGTGCGCGAGCTACTACGGCTATGGCAACGTGTGCACCGCCACCGTTGTGGTCAGCGCCAGCAAGAACTTCTGATCCGGTCCCGGCAGGCACGCCCGTGCATGCCATCGCTGTTGGATTATCTGGCCAACATCTTCCGCGTCGGTGGGCAGGATCAGTGGCTAGGTATCGCAAGAACTTAGGCCAAACTTAAAGTTACAGTACCAGCGTCTAGTGTCGTACATGTGGAGCAGCCTCATGAAGCTAAAATGTCAGCCGATGTTAGTTGTAAAACCTCAATTTCGGATGGCTATCAATGGCTGAATCGACATGGTTACAAACGGCTGCGGCTTCACTCCTAACCGCAGCTTTAACTCTCGCAGGTACAAGCTGCCAACAGGCTCATCTGGACGAGCGGGCCGACCGGGAAAAGTTTCTCGACGGCGCCCAAGTGACCGCCCAGGAAACCAGTCGTTTATTGGATGAGGGCTATAACGCCCTCGCACAACTACTCAAGGGGATGGATCAAAAGGGATGGCGCGAGTTTTCCAAGGGGCCAGCTGATGACTACATGGAGTTCCACCGTCGCTGGCGTCAGCAGCTGATCGCGCAGCATTTCAAACTATCCCGATATTACGGAAAGGACATGGCAAACGACCTCATTCACATCGATGAGATCGATAGGCATCCCGTAGATAATCTTCAATCACCCAATCCCTGCACACCGGCAGGTAGCGAAAATGATTTTGATATCGCCAAGCTCGCACTTCAGACAGAGTGCTACGCGCGATTTGCAACGCTACAGCAAGACATCATCAACGACAAAATCAAAGAAAAAAACACAGATGATCTATTTGACACCATGGGTTCTCAGCGCGACACAGTACAGACAGCCTGGAAATTGATTGAGCATTACGACAAATCGTCCGTGAGTTTTTTGCGAAGACTAAATGCAAAGTTTACGCAGTGAAATGTTTCTAACGTAACCGGTGGCCTTGGCAAAAGCTGACGGGCCAGATCGCGCCCCTGTGCTACCAGTTTCTGTGAATACTTCTCCATTGGTAAAAAGCCACTAGTAAGCGGCTTTGGTTTTTATCAATCGTTACGCTGGACCTGCTCAACACTGCGGATAGTGACCACAACCATGGGAAGATATGGGGTGTTGCGATGACTTAAATCTACATTGTCAGGTGGTGGCGCATTTGGGATATCGTGCCAAAGCGGTAATACCCGCCAAGACAAAAAGCGTCGGACACCTAGCCGAATAATCTCCGTATCCCAGTCCAAAACACCACTCGTATCCTTATAGTGCTTCAACTCTTCCCAAATACTATTTGGCAGCATGTGCGGCAAATTCAGCGAGAGCCAATTCTGACGTTGCTGGTAAACAGTACTATTCAGGCGATGGCCTCATCGGCATTTTGCTGCTCATGTAAATACATCAACAGCCAGCGCTCCAGCGCCCATTTCTTAGGGTGAGCACTCACTCGAGCCTTCCAGTGCCGCCTTTTTAATTGATCCACTCCTAACGTCCTGACTGTCGAGCGGGAAGCAGATCAAGTCCGTTTTCGTTTTACTGGTCAAGGCAGAACCGTGTTGGCAGGTGCGAACGAGCGAACCACCACGAAAGCCCACGACCCACCCAATTCAGTAATTCCCTTGCACCACACGCAAAAAACTCCAACCTTATTTATCGCACCTCAAGGTCAGGATTTTTCGCGCGTGGCATCAGCGAATACAGCCGGGTATGTAAGTGTGAGTCGCGGCTTTCTTCAGAAACGATCCAGCCTGTACGGCGCAGTCGCCGGCAGGCTGTGGGGCTGGGTGCCAGTCAAGGGCGAGGCCATTTGCGCGATCATTTCCGCCGTGACCGCCGCCTGGGTCAACCCCAGATGCTGATGACCGAAAGCGAGCAGGACCCTGCCGTCGCACACCCGGTCGATGATCGGCAGGGAGTCGGACAAGGACGGCCGGAAACCCATCCACGGCGTGGCGGCTTCAGCACTCAGGTCGCGTTTGAACAGGCCTTTGCTCAGGCGGTGCAACTGCCAGGCGCGTTCCATGGTCGGTGGGCAGTCGAGGCCGGCGAACTCGACGGTGCCGGCCAGGCGCAGCCCGTCAGCCATCGGCGTCATGATGAACTTGCGCTCCAGCGAGGTGACGGCGAACGGCAAGCGCCCGTGTTCGTGGGGCAGCATCAGGTGATAGCCACGCTCGGTGTCCAGCGGCACCTTCTTGCCGGTCAATGCAGCGGTGAGTTTGGCGGAATGGGCGCCACAGGCCACCAGCACGTGTCGACTGCTGACGCGTCCTTGATCGGTGATCAACGACACGCCGCTTTCATTCAATTGCCCACCCTCGACCCGCTGCTTGAGGAACTGCACGCCGCTGCTTTTGGCCGCGTGCACCAGTTCGCCGACCACCTGGAAGGGATCGAGAAAATGCCCGGTGCGCGGGAAGAACAATCCGCCCCGGAGCTGCTCGCTGAGTTGCGGCGCCGCATCGCGTACCGCCTTGGCCCGCCAGAAATCCACCGGCACTTGTTGCTGGCGCATGCGCGCCTGTAGCGCTTCGATGGCCTGTTGCGAGTCGGCGCGCTCGAACACCAGCAACGAGCCATCTTCCTTGAGCAACCCGGGGCGGTCGATAGTCTCCAGCAACCGGTGCCAGGCCCCCAGGCTGCTTTCATTGAGCGCGCGGATGCCGGCCACGGTGCGTTGGAACGGCGCCGGTCGCAGGTTGAGCAACAGGCGTGCGAACCAGGGCAGGGCCCGGGGCATGTATTTCCAGTCCAGGCGCAGCGGGCCCATCGGGTCCATGAGCATGGCGGGCAGGCGTTTGAGGATCGACAGGTCGGCGATGGGGAACACCTGCTCGGTGGCCAGGTGCCCGGCGTTGCCGAACGAGGCGCCACGACCGGGCTCCTGCTGATCGATGACCACCACCCGCCGGCCCTGGCGCGCCAGGCGCAGGGCGCAGGCGACGCCGATGATCCCGGCGCCGATCACGGCAACGTCCGACACTGCATTGGGGCTGTTGAAAAGGGAGTCGTTGGACATGGCCTAGGCTTCTCTCTGGCCGTCGAGCAGGCGACGCAACTGCAATGGGTTGCTGTGCTTGAGCGCGGCCGGCAACAAGGCGTCCGGGAAGTCCTGATAGCAGACCGGACGCAGGAAACGCAGAATGGCGGCGGTGCCGACCGAGGTGGTGCGCGCATCGGACGTCGCCGGGAACGGGCCGCCATGGACCATGGCATCGCACACCTCGACCCCGGTCGGCCAGCCATTGACCAACAGGCGTCCGGCCTTGCGCTCCAGAGTCGGCAGCAATGCCTTGGCGCTCTCCACGTCGGCATCGTCCAGGTGCAGGGTGGCGGTCAACTGGCCTTCCAGGTTTTCGATGACCTGGCGGATTTGCTCGTCGTTGGCGCATTGCACGATCAGCGACGCGGCGCCGAACATTTCTGCCTGCAACGCCGGGTCGGCGAGAAATTCACTGGCCCGGGTGACGAACAGGTGGGCCTGGCACTGGTTCGGGGTTTCGCCCTTCAAGCCGACGGCCACTGTGTCAGCGTGGGCATGCTCGGCCAGCGCACTGATACCGGCCTCGTAGGCCTTGAAAATACCGGGGGTGAGCATGGTCTGCGCCGGGCTGCGCTGTAGCAGTTGCGCAGCCGACTGGATGAAGCGCTCTAGGTCCGGGCCCTGGCGGGCAATCACCAGACCTGGGTTGGTGCAGAACTGGCCGGCGCCTTGGGTGAGGGACGCGACGAAGCCTTGCGCCAGAGCTTCGGCTCGCGATTGCAGGGCTGCCGGGAACAGCAAGACCGGGTTGATCGAGCTCATTTCCGCATACACCGGGATCGGCTCGGGACGCGCCTGGGCCGCGTTGCACAAGGCGATGCCACCGCCGCGCGAGCCGGTGAAACCCACGGCCTTGATGCGCGGATCGGTGACCAGGGCGATGCCCACTTCGCGGCCGGAGCCGAACAACAGCGAAAACACGCCTTCGTGCAGCCCGCACAGTTTGACCGCACGGGCCAGGGCTCGGCCCACCAGCTCGCTGGTGCCGGGGTGCGCGCCATGGGCCTTGACGATCACCGGGCAACCGGCGGCCAGCGCCGACGCGGTGTCACCGCCGGCGACGGAGAAGGCCAGGGGGAAGTTGCTGGCGCCGAACACCGCCACCGGGCCGAGCGGCACCTGACGCTGACGCAGGTCCGGGCGGGGCAGGGGCTGACGCTCCGGCAGCGCGGAGTCGACCCGTACATCCAGCCACTCACCGGCACGCACGGTGCGGGCAAAGGTTCGCAACTGCTGGCAAGTGCGGCCCCGTTCACCCTGGATGCGCGGGCGTGGCAGGCCGGTCTCGGCCACGGCGCGGTCGATCAACTCATCGCCCAGGGCTTCGATTTCGCTGGCGATGGTTTCGAGGAATTCGGCGCGGGCCTCCAGGGACGTCGCGCGGTAGCTGTCCAGAGCACTCCACGCCAGGGCGCAGGCCTGTTCGACGTGTTCGCCGCTGCCACCGTGATAGGCCGGTTCAAGAGGTAGATCCGTGGCGGGATCGATGCCGCGGATCGCTTCGCGGTTGCCGGCGATGGCCTGCTGGCCGATCAACATGTTGCCTGTCAGAGTCATGGTCTTTCCTGAAACAAAGAGGGGGGCGTTGCGAAAAAAACGCCGTACCGCCGTGGGCGAAAATAAAGGCGGCGCACCTTGGCACGCCGCTGTACAGGCTGAATGTCAGGCGAAGTTCTGCTCGGCCGACCACTGCTCGTACCACTGGCGGAACAGCGCGTACTGGTTCTCGGCATAACGACGCTGGGCATCGCTGAGCGCATCGGTCTCGTTGAAGTGCAGGGTGTATTCCTTGTCGCCATTGAGCACCATCAGGTGCTTGTAGTAGAGCACCAGGTCGCACCCCTCATCGAAGGACGACAGCACCGCCAGTGCCGATTCCAGTTCCCGCGCCTGACGACGCGCCTTGGCATCGCCCTTGGCCGCTTGTTTGCTCAAGGCCACCAGGCGCAACACTTCGCGTGGCAGCGCGTTGCCGATGCCGGTGATGGCGCCGGTGGCGTTGCAGTTGACGAAGCCATGGACCACCTGGGTGTCGACACCGACCATCAGGGTCACGTCATCATCCTTGGAGGTGATGTGTTCGGCGGCGTAGCGCAGGTCGGCGGCACCGCCAAACTCCTTGAAGCCGATCAGGTTCGGGTACTCGCGGCGCAGTTCGAAGAACAGGTCGGCGCGGGTGGCGAAGCCGTAGTAAGGGCTGTTGTAGATCACCGCCGGCAGGCCTGGAGCGGCTTTTAGGATCGCGGCGAAGTGGGCTTTTTGCGCGGTGGCCGAAGCGCCGCGAGACAGCACGCGAGGGATGACCATCAAGCCATGGGCACCGACTTTGGCCGCGTGTGCCGCATGGGACACCGCTTCGCGGCTGTTGACGGCACCGGTGCCGACGATGGTCGGAACACCGGCGGCCACCAGGCGCGCCACGCCTTCCTGACGCTCGGCTTCGGTCAGCAGCGGCCAGTCGCCCATGGAACCGCAATACACCACGGCGCTCATGCCAATGTCGATCAGCTCGCGACCCTTGGCCACCAGCGCGTCGAAGTCCGGCTTGCGCTCGGCGGTGCATGGGGTCATCAGTGCAGGGATGCAGCCAGTGAAAATGTTGTCGCTCATTGTGTTGTCACTCCTTGAGGCGTTCATTCAGATTTGGTTAGGGAAAAGGCGTGGGGCTCAAATGCCCCACGCAAAGGGGTCCTGTTCGTCGATCAGCAAGGTGCTGTCGGCGGTCATGTAGGCGCGGCCGGTGATGAAAGGGATGATGTGTTCGCTTTCCCATTCGTAGCTGCCGACAAATTGGCTGGCGGTGATGCTGGCCTGGACCCAGGGTTCACCGGCGACCAGTTTCCCGTCGGCCGCCAGGCACGCCAGTTTTGCGCTGGTACCGGTCCCGCAGGGCGAGCGGTCGTAGGCCTTGCCCGGGCACATGACGAAGTTGCGGCTGTCGGCGTGATCGTCGTCGGCAAACAGTTCGATGTGGTCGATCAGCGCGCCGTCTTCACCGTGGATGCCCTGGGCCTCGAGGGCCTTGAGCATTGCCCAGGTGTACTCGGTGAGGAACTCGACGTTGTCGATCTGCAAGGCCTGACCGTGATCGGACACCAGGAAAAACCAGTTGCCGCCCCAGGCGATGTCGCCGTACACGCGGCCATGCCCCGGCACTTCGACCGGCACCTGTTGGCGGTAGCGGTAGGCGGGCACAT
This sequence comes from Pseudomonas sp. BF-B-30, assembly GCF_019956305.1. Lineage (NCBI taxonomy): Bacteria > Pseudomonadati > Pseudomonadota > Gammaproteobacteria > Pseudomonadales > Pseudomonadaceae > Pseudomonas > Pseudomonas sp. BF-B-30. The sequence goes on from NZ_JAHBDG010000002.1 coordinate 135,851, forward strand.
TGCGCAGGGTGACGTTGCCGTCCTCATGCAGCGTGGCGCTGACCGGGCCGACCGGCGTATCGATCTTGTGCTCGCCGGGCTGGATATGCCCCAGGTAATGCAGCGAGTTGACCAGGCCGATGGTGCCGTGACCGCACATGCCGAGGTAGCCGGCGTTGTTGAAGAAGATCACGCCGCAAGTGGCATCCGGCGACACCGGTTCGCAGTACAGCGCCCCCACCAGCACATCGTTGCCACGGGGCTCCAGCAGGCAGGCGCGACGCCATTGGTCATGCTGCTCGCGCAGGGCATCGCGCTGCTCGGCCATGGTCCGGCCGGGCAACTGGGGCAGGCCCGACATCACCAGGCGAGTCGGCTCGCCGCCGGTGTGGGAATCAATGACATGTACTTTTTTCATAAACCTTTCCATTTGAGGAACACGCAGGCTTTGCTGGCCTGAATTTCAGCGAGAGGTCTGGGCGGATACACCGATCGGACGCTGGCCTGTGGTCGTGCCGGTGTGAACAGGATCGGCTTGGCTTTCACCGTCCTCGTCTTCCAGGCGAACCAGATGCGCCGGCACCCCGGTGGCCGCGCCCCAGTAGTAGATGCCCATGGCGCAGGCCGCCACGACCACGGTGTCGAAGGGATGGGTGAGTACGCCCATGCCGCCGAAGCTGCCGAGCCAGGACAGCACGATAGTCACGGCGTAGAAGCCGATCAGCCATGCCGAAGAGCGCACTTGTTGGGCCAGGCTCAGGTGTTGGGTCGGCACGAAACGACCGCACAGGAGGTAGATCACAAACATCAGGATCTGCAGGCCGAGTAGCCAGGACACGGTGCTCCAGCCCGACCAGTAGACGATCAGCGCGGCGATGATGAATGACACCGGGCCCAGGACGCCCATGCGCTTGACCTTGAACGGCCGCGGCATGTCCGGCGCATTGCGGCGCAGGGCGGCCACCGACACCGGGGCGACGGCATAGCTCAGTACCAGCGCGGCGGAGACCACATTGATCAGCGCTTCCCAGGAGGGGAAGGGCAGGGTCCAGAACACCGACAGGGCGAAGGTCAGCCACAGCGCCGGACGCGGGATGCCGGACTTTTCGTCAATGCGGGTGAAGACCTTGAAGAAGGTGCCGGTCTGCGCCCAGCCGTAGATCACTCGCGGTGTCGCGTTCATGTAGATGTTGCCGCAACCGCTGGGAGAGATCACCGCGTCGGCCACCACCAGATAAGCCAACCAGCCCACACCCAATGCCAGGGCGATGTCGCGGTAGGGCAGGGCCAGTTCCTTGGCCACGCCGGCCCAACCGTTGGCGAGCATTTCGGTGGGCACGCCGCCGAGGAACGCCACTTGCAACAATACATAGATGGCGGTGGACAGCAGTACGGAGAGGATCAGTGCAATCGGGATGGTGCGTTGTGGATTCTTCACTTCGCTGGCCACCGAGATGATCGGTGTCAGCCCCAGGTAGGCGAAGATAATGCCGCCGGCGGACACCGCCATCTCGACACCTGACAGCCCGAACGGCATGAAGCCCTGGGACTGGAAGTTCTCTGGTTTGAAGAAGGTGAACAGCACGCCGATCACCAGCAGCGGCACGATGAACTTGAACATGCTGATCAAGTTGTTGGCCTTGGCGAACGTTTTCACGCTGTAGTAGTTGAGCATGAAGAACAGGCACAGCAGGCCGAATTGAACCAGCCAGCCAATCGCCGTTGGATTGCTGGAACCGGCCTGGGTCAATGCGGGAAACCACGCAGCGGCATACTGGCGCGCGGCGACCACCTCGATGGCCACCAGGCTGGAAAACGCGATCAGCGTAATGAAGCCCATCAGGTAACCCAGCAACGGGCCGTGGGAGTAAACCGGGTAGCGAACCACACCGCCGGCACGGGGCAGCGCAGCGCCGAGTTCGCAGTAGACGATGCCCAGCAGCAGCACCGCAAAACCGCCCAGCAGCCAGGAAAAGATCCCCGCCGGCCCCGCGATGGCGGACACGTGACTGGCTGCGAACAACCAGCCGGAACCGAAGATGGCCCCCAGTCCGATAAACGTAAGGTCTATCAACGAAAGTTGTTTTTTGAACTTGCCTTGGCCTGACATGGCATCGCCTTCTTGTGAGTTATTGGATAGGCAGGTGTGCACTTCAAGACGCCCCGGTCGGTTTTGCCGAGGAGGGCGGTGGCCATAGAGTGAACTTGGCGGCGTGCCCGCGATTGATGTTTTCCTTGGGTGTCGATGACGAAATCAGCACAATGGGCAGATGCCGATCATTGGGAGAAACAGGTTCATGACTCAGGATGCGTTTGCGCTGTTGTGCCAGGGCGACGACTCGAACCGCCCCGAATCCATCGAGCAACTGCTGGCAGGCATTGCGCTTTTGCTGCCCATGCTGGATGTCATTCCGAATGCGGCGATCTTTATCAAGGATGTCCAGGCGCGCTATGTCATGGCCAACCGCACGCTGGTGCAACGCTGTGGCTTGAAGCAGCTCCAGCCGCTATTGGGAAAAACCAGCGCCGAGGTGTTCCCGGAGCAACTGGGGCCTGGTTACACCGAGCAGGACCGGCGGGTGCTGGAGCAGGGGCTGGTGCTGGAAGACCAGTTGGAGTTGCATCTGTACGGCAGCCGGGAACCCGGTTGGTGCCTGACCCATAAGCGCCCCTTGTATAACCGCCGCAATGAAATCATCGGTCTGGCGGGCATCTCGGTCGACCTGCAATCGGCCAGTGACACGCACCCGGCGTACCAGCGCCTGGCGGCAGTGGACGAGCACATTCGCGCGCATTTCAACCGTCGCGTCACCCTCGGCGAGTTGACGCGCATCGCCGGTATTTCCGTGGCGCAACTGGAACGCTACTGCAAGCGCGTGTTTCACCTGACGCCACGGCAGATGATCCAGAAGGTTCGCCTGGAACACGCGCATCGACTGCTCCACACCGATATTCCGATCACCGAGGTCGCCCTGCAATGCGGCTATACCGACCACAGTGCGTTCACCCGGCAGTTCAAGGCATTGACCGGTTTCACCCCGCGCCAGTACCGGCAGGCCACCGGTCACCAGCAGCCGTCCGGTCTGGATTAGCGACGCGCCGCCAATGGCCCTGTAAACTGGCCGCGCAAAAGGCGCCTGCCTCACCACCTCAAGCAAGAGAGTCCTCATGGCAAACCAAGACCTGACCTTCACCCCTGATCCTGATGCGGATTCGATTTCCTCCGACGTTGTCGGTTTCGGCGGTGTGCTGGTCTCCACCCAGATCCCCACCCGCGCCGACGGCAGCCTGGAACTGGGCGACATCACCCTGCAAAGCGAATGCACCCTGCAAGCGCTGAAGGTCGCGCTGGAGCGAGCCGGCAGTTCCATGGATCGCGTGATGCACCTGACCATCTACCTCACCGACATGGCCGACCGCGCCGCGTTCAACGAGGTCTACAAGCGCTACTTCGCCAAACCCTGGCCGGTGCGCGCTGCTGTCGGGGTTGCCTCGTTGGCGGTTGAAGGCATGCGCGTGGAAGTGACCGCGATGGCGGCCAAGGCCTGACCGCTACAACACACACAACCCTGTAGGAGCGAGCTTGCTCGCGATGAACATAAGGGCGACGCGTGCATACAGAATGCCCGCGTCATCGTTAACGTCCATCGCGAGCAAGCTCGCTCCTACAGGGATTGAGGCCAGCTCGAAGCACCACCTGGCAGCGCACGGGTGCCGGTCAGGTGTTTCGCCGCTACAATGCACGCCTCGACCGTGACAAGCCTGACTAAAAAAACTATGTCTTTGCCCAAACATCACCTGGAATTGCTCAGCCCTGCCCGCGATGTCGCCATCGCCCGCGAGGCCATCCTGCATGGCGCCGATGCCATCTACATCGGTGGCCCGAGCTTCGGCGCCCGCCACAATGCCTGCAACGAAGTGAGTGATATCGCCCAATTGGTGGAGTTCGCCCGTCGCTACCACGCCCGGGTGTTCACCACCATCAATACCATCCTGCACGACAACGAACTGGAACCGGCCCGCAAGCTGATCCATCAGTTGTACGACGCCGGCGTCGATGCGCTGATCGTCCAGGACCTGGGGGTGATGGAGCTGGACATTCCGCCGATCGAGCTGCACGCCAGTACCCAGACTGACATCCGCACCCTGGAGCGAGCGAAGTTTCTCGATCAGGCCGGTTTCTCGCAACTGGTGCTGGCCCGCGAGCTGAATCTCCAGGAGATCCGCGCCATCGCCGACGAAACCGACGCAGCCATCGAGTTCTTTATCCATGGTGCGTTGTGCGTGGCGTTTTCCGGCCAGTGCAACATTTCCCACGCGCAAACCGGGCGCAGCGCCAACCGTGGCGACTGCTCCCAGGCCTGCCGTCTGCCGTACACCCTCAAGGACGAAAAGGGTGGGGTGATCGCCTACGAAAAGCACCTGCTGTCGATGAAGGACAACAACCAGAGCGCCAACATCCGCGCCCTGGTCGAGGCCGGCGTGCGCTCGTTCAAGATTGAAGGCCGCTACAAGGACATGGGCTATGTGAAAAACATCACCGCCTACTATCGTCAGCGCCTCGACGCCGTGCTCGAAGACCGCCCGGACCTGGCCCGTGCCTCCAGCGGCCGCACCGCGCACTTCTTCCTGCCCGACCCGGAAAAAACCTTCCACCGTGGCAGCACCGATTATTTCGTCACTGACCGCAAGATCGACATTGGCGCCTTTGATTCGCCGACCTTCACCGGTCTGCCGGTGGGTGTGGTCGAGAAAGTCGCCAAGCGTGACATGCAGGTCGTGACGCACGAGCCGCTGTCCAACGGCGACGGCCTCAACGTGCTGGTCAAGCGGGAAGTGGTGGGTTTCCGCGCCAACATCGCCGAACCCAAAGGCGAATTCGAGGAGGACGGCGAGAAGCGTTATCGCTATCGCGTCGAGCCCAACGAGATGCCGGAGGGGATGTACAAGCTGCGCCCCAACCATCCGCTGAATCGCAACCTTGATCACAACTGGCAACAGGCGCTGCAAAAGACCTCCGCCGAGCGTCGCATTGCCCTGAACTGGGTCGCTTGCCTGCGTGAAGAGCAGCTGGAACTGACCGCTACCAGCGAAGAGGGCATCAGCGCCAGCGTCACCCTGGCCGGCCCGTTCGGTGCCGCCAACAAGCCGGAACAGGCGCTGGAGCAATTGCAGGATCTGCTCGGCCAACTGGGTACCACGCAGTACCACGCCATCGACATCAAGCTGGACGCGCCGCAGGCGTACTTCATCCCCAACTCGCAGCTCAAGGCCCTGCGCCGTGAAGTGATCGACGCCTTGACCGAAGCGCGGATCGCCGCCCACCCGCGTGGCAGCCGTAAGGCCGAGACCACGCCGCCGCCGGTGTACCCGGAGTCGCACCTGTCCTTCCTGGCCAACGTCTACAACCAGAAGGCCCGCGACTTCTATCACCGCCACGGCGTCAAGCTGATCGACGCGGCCTACGAGGCCCACGAGGAAACCGGCGAGGTACCGGTGATGATCACCAAGCACTGCCTGCGTTTCTCCTTCAACCTGTGCCCGAAACAGGCCAAGGGCGTGACTGGCGTGCGCACCAAGGTTGCACCGATGCAGCTGATACACGGCGATGAAGTGCTGACGTTGAAGTTCGACTGCAAGCCTTGTGAAATGCACATCATCGGCAAGATGAAAGGCCACATCCTCAACCTGCCGCAACCGGGCAGCGTGGTGGGGCACATCAGCCCCGAAGACCTGCTCAAGACCATCCCGCGCGCACCGCACTGAGTGACCGGTGAGTGCGCCGCAACGGCGCGCTCACCTGTTCCAGCCTGAAACCTCTTTTGCTGAATTCCAGACGCTGACGATAAACCTGGAGCTGGCGGTCGACACTATTTACAGGTATCGGCGACGGCCTTTTCAGCTCGTTTGAATTCCTGTTTGACGTCGGTCGGGATGCGTTGCCTTTTCAGTTCCTGACCGAGGAAGGGTTGTTCGCCTCGGGACTGGACCTCAGCCTCCTCGGCCGTTATCTGCGCCTCGATGGCAGCGGCGTGCTTGTCGATGACGGCATCGACCTCGGCTTCATTCCTGGCGGTATCGAGTGCCAGGACCAACTGGCCGGCCTCGGCTTTTTCGGCTTCGGCATAGGCTTCGACCGTCAACCCGGAGGCCAAGGCTCGCGCTTGGGTTTCCAGGTCATTCAGGTGCTCCCGGGCGGCCTTGCAGACCGCTTCCTGTCGCTGGTTCTGGATGTGTTCCCAGGTGTTCAACCCATAAACCGCGGTCCCGAGTACCAGAAGGGTTGCAGCGGCCCCCATTAATTTGCCTTTCACTTTTGGCGCCCTCAAATGGCAAGGGAAGGGTGTTGCATAAACGATTCCCGATTCAATTCGAGTAAAGAAAAGCGTAGCAGAGCTGTTCGGGCTGAATGTGCGCCGATAAATCCCCGAGATCCGGCTCAACACTAAGCGACTGTTTTAATGAACAATTTTTTTTGTTTGGGCTTCCCATACGAGGAAAAAGTTGGTAAATTTGCGCCCACTCTTGCAGCGGCCCTCAGGGAACCAGTCGCGAGAGCAGGCAACAGGTCTTGTTGCCACTCAAGAAAGCGAGTGCCAGGCACTCATCGCAACAGATACAGGGGCGTCGCCAAGCGGTAAGGCAGCAGGTTTTGATCCTGCCATGCGTTGGTTCGAATCCAGCCGCCCCTGCCATTTTTTTATTCCTGCATAATCAGAAAACACTCGACCGACGGTTATTATTCGTCGATTCGTTGGTTTTTTGCCTCCCGTTCCCCGGTCGCACTGGCGCCACTACCGAAAGCGCTCCGGAATGGCCTCGGCAAACGGGTACCAGGAAAAATACGGCCTTGCCTCGTCGATGACCCGCTTGACCGAGGACCTTTGGGTCAACCTGTCGAAATAAGCACTCAAGTGGCGGTGATCACCGGGAAAGGGTACGAGGGTGCTGGCGTAGAACAGTGCCGGGGCGGCGGCACAGTCGGCCATGCTGAAAGCGGGGCTGGCGACCCAGGTTCTTGCCGTCAGTTGACGTTCAAGCATGCCGTACGCCGTCATTAGCGCGGTGCGTTCGCGGGTCAGGTCGCCGTTTGCGGCATTGATTCTGTCAGCGACGATCTTCTGCATCGGCACCTGGATGTGCAGGTCGAAAAAACGATCCCACAGACGCACCTCCAGCGCGGTTTCCCAGTCGTCCGGAACCAGATGCACCAGGCCAGGATGAAGCCGGTCCAGATACTCAATGATCACACTCGACTCCGGCACATCCTTTTGCCGGGCGTGATCGCGCAGCACCGGAAACTTGCCGATCGGCCACAGCGCTTGAAGCTCGGCCCGGTCAGCCTCGTTGCCCAGGTCTATGACCCTTTTTTCAAACTCGATTCCCAGTTCATAGAGAGCGATCAGCGCTTTGTGGCAGAACGACGAGAGCGGATGGAAATAAAGAGTCAGTGACATCCTGCAATTCCTCGGTGGGATGAAAACCACCTGATTATCCGTCGCTATCGGCCGATGCGCGAGGTGCTCCGCCCTGATGCTCGGCGCCTGCTGTTCGGGTTAGAGTACAAGCCTTCTGGCCTGAACATCAGGCATGCCACGTTTAGGGTCATATCGCCATGCACCAGATCGGACTCATTGTTTACCCCGGCTTCCAGGTTCTGGGCCTGGCCATGTGTGCCGCCTTCGAGTTGGCCAATAGCGCCGGCGACGAGCCGTTGTACCGCATTGCATTGCTGTCCGAGCCGGGTGGCCTGGTGCAAACGTCCGCCGGTTTTGCAGTGCAGACCGAAGCGTTCGACCAGCGCACGTTCGATACGCTGCTGGTCCTGGGCGACAACCTGATCCGCCCGACCACGCCGGGCATGTTGGAGTTTCTGCGTCGCGCCAGCCACGGCACCCGGCGTCTGGGCTCGATTTGCACGGGGGCGATTGCCTTGGCCCAGGCCGGTTTGCTTGATGGTCGGCGGGCGACCACCCACTGGGCGCATGTGCCGGCCTTTCGCAAGGCGTACCCGAACGTGAAGGTCGAGGAAGACCGGATCTTCATCAACGACGGCAACGTCTGGACGGCTGCCGGCATGAGCGCTTGCGTCGATCTGGCGCTGGCCCTGGTGGAGAACGATCTGGGCGTCGACGTTGCACGCAAGGTAGCGCGACAATTGGTGGTGTATCACCGGCGCTCCGGCGGACAGTCGCAGTTTTCGGTGATGCTGGAGCTGGCCCCCAAGACCGATCGCATACAGGCCGCGCTGAATTACGCCAGGCAGAATCTCAAGTCCGCGCTGTCGGTCGAGGAGCTGGCCAGTGCGGCCAATCTCAGCCCTCGGCAATTCAGCCGGGTGTTTCATGCCGAAACCGGCCAGTCTCCGGCCAAGGCCATCGAAAACCTGCGGGTGGAGTCGGCCCGGTTGATGATGGAAACCGGACGGCACTCTATCGATGCGGTAGCGACGGACACCGGCTTTGGTGACCGGGAACGGATGCGCCGCGCTTTTATTCGTGCGTTCGGGCAGCCGCCGCAGGTGATTCAGCGTGCCAGTCGGGGCTGAATCGTGATGTCCTGAAAGGTGGTGTATACGACATTCAGGTCTTAATATTATTTGCGTAATATTTATCTCGTTGAAACCTTTCCCTCAATGAGATCACCGCCATGACCCTCGTCAAAGCCGCCGCCGTACAAATCAGCCCTGTTCTTTACAGCCGAGAAGGCACCGTCGACAAAGTGGTGCAGAAGATTCTCGAACTCGGCGAGCAGGGTGTGCAATTCGCCGTATTCCCGGAAACCGTGGTGCCGTACTACCCGTACTTTTCCTACGTGCAGTCGCCATTCGAAATGGCCGCCGAACACCTCAAGCTGCTGGACCAGGCAGTCACCGTGCCTTCGCACGCCACCGATGCCATCGGCGCTGCGGCCAGGCAAGCGGGGATGGTCGTGTCCATCGGCGTCAACGAGCGCGATGGCGGCACGTTGTACAACACGCAGCTGCTGTTCGATGCCGACGGCTCGCTGATCCAGCGTCGCCGCAAGATTTCCCCGACCTACCACGAGCGCATGATCTGGGGCATGGGCGACGGCTCCGGCCTGCGGGCCGTCGACAGCGCGGTAGGGCGCATCGGGCAACTGGCCTGCTGGGAGCATTTCAACCCGCTGGCCCGTTATGCCTTGATGGCCGATGGCGAACAGATCCATGCGGCCATGTACCCGGGGTCGTTTGCAGGTCCGCTGTTCGCCTCGCAAATGGAAGTCAGCGTTCGTCAGCATGCTCTGGAGGCCGCGTGCTTTGTGGTCAACTCCACGGCGTGGCTGTACCCCGAGCAACAGGCGCAGATCATGGCCGACACCGGTTGCGCCATCGGCCCGATCTCCGGCGGTTGCTATACCGCGATCATCAGCCCGGATGGCACGGTCCTGGGTTCGTTGCAGGAAGGTGAGGGCGAGGTGATCGCCGACCTCGACATGGGCCTGATTGACAAGCGTAAACGCATGATGGATTCCCGAGGCCACTACAGCCGCCCGGAACTGCTGAGCCTGCTGATTGACCGCACGCCGCAATCCCATGTGCATGAGCGCAGCGCGCATCCGAAACTGACCGAACAGACCGGGCTGGAAGAGGTGATGGGTTAGTTCCGGGGAAAAAAAACAGGGGACTTCATGGAAGTCCCCTTTTTGTTTGTCGGCGTTGCAGCTGTCGTTTCAGCGTCGCCAGAAGTAACGCGCCAGCAGCGCATCGATGCCGAGCTTGCCGCCACCCGACAGCAACAGCGGCGTGAGGGCCACAAGATAGATCAAAGGCAGCTTGAAGTTGCCGTAACCTTTGTTGCTGATGGCATAGCCTTGGGCGAGTTCACTGAGAGTGTGCCAGTCGGCGGGCCAATGGACGGCGGCGGTTGCGACGAGGGTCACCACCATCAGGCTCAGCGCCGAAAAACGTGTGCCCAGGCCCACCAGCAAGGTCAGGGCGAAGATCAGTTCGGCCCACATCGACAGTTCCCAGTTCAGCGTCGCTGGAAGGTGGTCGAACGGAAACGGGAAGCGCTCCTGGATATCGGCGAACCAGTTCTGGCCGTTGAATTTTTCCAGGCCGGACTCGAAGAATTCCCAGGCGAGGAACACCCGCAGTGCCAGGGGGGCAACCCAGTCGCCGGCACGGTCGAGGTTCAGGTGCAGGCCTTTCACGGCCGAAGAAACGGAGGTGTTCATGGGCGTAGTTCTCTTTCAGGTCAGGGCGGCGGGGCAACGGCATACCCCCGAGAGTTGAGCGCTTTGATCGGCTTGGCCAATCGACAGGCGTATTTCATCAAAGGGGTGTATCTGCGGTGTGTCGTTGTGGCGGGGTTTTGAGTGCGGGGTGTGTCTGGGGTGGGGCTGTATACACTGAGATACGTAACCATGGGGTTTTTCATCCAATGCACAACCAGGGTGGGAGCGGGCTTGCTCGCGAATACGGTGTGTCAGCAGCCATCAATGTGGCTGACACACCGCATTCGCGAGCAAGCCCGCTCCCACAGGGGATCGCCGGTGCGAAGCGTGACGCTCCGGGGAAATTGCTATACATTTTCTGGCCGCCCCCTGCATGGTGAAACCGCTTCATGTCTCTTGCGCTCGAACGTCTAGTCGCTGGCACGCCAATCCCTTTCGCCGGTAATCGTGTCACTGTCGTCAGCCCCGAACTGGCGCAACGCTTCCAGCCCGGTGACCACCTGCTGGTGGAGCAGGTCAGCGGCGAGTTGCTGCTGATCCCCGTGGCGGACCAGCACGCGGCCAACGTCGCGATCGAGCGCGCCCAGGCGGCATTCACCGCGCTGTCGGCAGTGTCCGATCAAGCCATCAGCGCCTTCTTCGACCTGTTTGCCCAACGCCTGGAAACCGCGCAATGCTGGGCCTTGATCGAAGCCGCCAACCTGGCCGACATCGAACGGGCCAAGGCGCGCGGTCGCTCGACCACCCGGTTGCTGGCCGATGAGCGCATGCGTCGCGACATGATCGCCGGCCTGCGCGCCTGGCGCGATGCACCGGCCAGTCGTGGCAAGGTGATCAGTTGCGTCGAACACGATGGCTGGAAAGTCGAGCAAGTGGTCTCGCCGCTGGGCATCGTCGCGTTCGTCTTCGAAGGCCGGCCGAATGTGTTTGCCGACGCGGCCGGTGTATTGCGTACCGGCAACACCGCCGTGCTGCGCATCGGCAGTGATGCGTTGGGCACCGCCCAGGCGATCGTCACCCATGCACTGAACCCTGCGCTGAGCGACGCCGGTTTGCCGGCCGGTGCCGTGTCGCTGGTAGAAAGTGTCAACCACGCCGCCGGTTGGGCGATGTTCGCTGACCGGCGCCTGTCATTGGCAGTGGCCCGTGGTTCGGGTCGCGCCGTCAGCCAGTTGGGCAGCATCGCGCAGCAGGCTGGCACGGCGGTCAGCCTGCACGGCACCGGTGGCGCCTGGTTGATCGCCAACGCCGATGCCGACGCCCCGCGCTTTGCCGCCGTGGTGCGCAACTCCCTGGACCGCAAGGTCTGCAACACCCTGAACGTCTGCCTGATTCACCGCGACCGCGCCGCTGAACTGGTGCCGCTGTTCCTCGACGCACTCAAGCAGGCCGGCACCGCACGGGGCCAGGGCTGCAAGCTGCATATCGTTGAAGGCAGCGAGTCGCACCTGCCGCAAGACTGGCTGGCTGCAACGGTCCAGGTATACCGTGCCGAAGGCTATCAGAGCGAGGCGCAGGCCGAGCCGTTGCCGGAAGACCAATTGGGCCGTGAATGGGAGTGGGAAGAAACCCCGGAAGTCAGCCTGAAGATCGTCGACAACCTGGACGATGCCATTGCCTTGTTCAATCGCTACAGCCCGCAATTCACCGTGTCATTGATCAGTGAAAGTGCCGAGGCTCAGGAGCGTTTCTACAACGCGGTCAACGCGCCTTTTGTCGGCAATGGCATCACCCGTTGGGTCGACGGCCAGTACGCGTTGAACAAGCCGGAACTGGGGCTTTCGAACTGGGAGAGCGGGCGCCTGTTTGCTCGCAGTGCGATTCTCTCGGGTGATGGCGTGTTCACCATTCGTAGTCGCATGACCCAGGTCGATCTGGGCGTCAAACGCTGAGATGGCGGAACTTGTGACCGCTGCAAGCCCGCTCCCACAGTTGATTTTTACTCCAGCATAAAAAAGCCTGCTCCTTATCGGGAGCAGGCCTTGTTTATCAATAAGTCAGTAATGACTCATCCTAATCAGTAGAACCGGTCAATCACCCGAACTTCGTTCTGGTTCTGCATCGAGGCCCAGGCCTGTTTCAGGGTTTGCAGAACATTACCGATGAAGTCCTTGTCGGCCGCGGCCTTCTTGCCGACATAGCCCTGGCCGCGACGGTACATCTTCAGTCGGGCGAGCAGGTTCTGGTTGTTCTGGTCGAACTCTGCTTCATGGGCGTGCGGCGACAGGCAGTCGATATGAACCTGGCCACACTTGCTGATCCAGAGAATATGGTTGTCGTGGCTGTCTTTCTTTGCAGCGAAGATACGAGCCAGTTCATCGATAGTTGGTTGATTGTTCAGATTCATCATAAAGCCCCTTGACCAATTGGTGATCTTTCAAAGTTGATTCGCTAATACAGGTAGCCCATCGGTTAGTTGATCCCTGGCACCGAAACCAGGACGTCAGCGTTCGACCGCCTTATCGGGCGGGGTCCTGCGTCTGTTGCATGTAGTCGTGTTGAATAACTGCTACGCAATAGCGTCACAACGAAGAGAAGCGGCGAAAACCTTAAGGCCACTGCCGACATTTTCAGGGTCGGCCACAAGCTTCATGAGGATTGCTCGCCAAGACTTCTCGCCCTTGTACTGGACGTTCAGGCCAGGTCAGCTTCTTCAATCTGCCTTGTGGGCAGCGTGTATCCGGGAAAAACAGCTCGGCGGTCAGACGAGCTTGCTCAAACGTGTTGCCTGTACTCCCGATCGGGGAGACGTCTGCATCATGCAAGGGCAAATCGGAGGCGTCAACGGTTTTGTAGTGAATATTTTTAGTCACTACATATTGTCGGACAAAGCTGTTGGGAATTAGCGGGTGGAGTCGAAGGTGTGTCGGTCAGGACGACAAAGGCGGACACTCAAAGCGGTAAAAAGTGCAGGGATAGCGGTCAACCACCTGCTGATGCAAGGTGAGCCCGGCAACGTTGAGCCCCGGCATCACGGCGGCCCAGAACAGGCGCGCCGGCTGATTCGCCTCGATGTGGAAAATCTGCCATTGACCGGGGAATTGACTCAAGAGGGTGGAAACGACAAATCGCGCGACACCCTGGCCACGGAAGCGTCGACTGACAAACAGATAGCCGATGTTGTAGTTGGCGCCGGGTAGAAGGACCTGGTTATCCACGGTCACGAAGCCGGCCAATTCACCGTCGACCTCGATCAGGAAGGGTCGGGTAGCCGGGTTTCGCCAGTAGTCGGGCATGGGCAGGATGTTGAAGAAACCGTATTCGCCGAGTTTCAGCGGTAACCATTCGCTGAAGTCGTAGGTATAGAACTGCATCAGGTTCTCGATGGTTTCCAGTTCATCGCGTTGGGCGGCGTGCAGTTCTATCGAAGGCATACGGGTTGGCTCCAGTTACGCCGGGGCAGGTACACCCTTGATTATGGTTGGCCACAAGGTTTGGTGTCGGGTTCAGGTTTTGCTTGCCGGCTTTGCCCCGCGCCTGGTGCCACTCGATGGTTTGCGCGGGGCGCTCTTGCGCTTTTTCTTCCATGGAGTTGCGGCGCGCCCGCCGGGCGGTGGACCGCTGATGGTCAGGCTCAGGCCGGCACAGCGACTGACCTGCTTGCTCATCCACGCCGCCTGTTTGGTGACGAACTCCTCCAGGCTCATTTCCCCGCTTTGCACCATGTCCAGCGCCTGCTCCCAGATCGCCGTGGTGCCCGGATCGGCGATGGCCCGGGGTACGGCGTCGATCAGGCTGAACGCGGCCGGCGTGGCTGCCAGGGCCTTGCCGTTCTTGACCAGATAACCACGGTCGAGCAGGCCCTGAATGATCGACGCACGCGTCGCTTCGGTGCCGATGCCGGTGGTGTCCTTGAGCTTTTGCTTGAGCAGCGGGTCTTGCACCAGTTTGGCGACATTCTTCATGGCCTTGATCAGGTCGCCCTCCGTAAACGGCTTTGGCGGTTGCGTCCAGAGGTCCTTGAATTGCACGCCGGCCACTGCGCAGTCGATGCCTTCGGCCAGGTTGGGCAGAGTCTGCGGTGTCGGGGCTTCGCGCCCCTTGGCCGGAGCCAGTGCTTCGGGCAGGGCGCGTTTCCAGCCCAGCTCGATGATCTGCTTGCCGACAGCGCGCAAGGCCTCGCCGGCGCAGTCGAAGTCGGCTTGGGTGCGGTCGTATTCGTGATTGGGCAGGAACTGCGCCAGGTATCGGGCGCGGATCAGGGTATAGACCGCGCGCTGTTTGCCCGCCAGACGTTCGAGGTTCTTCGCCGCAGCCGTGGGGATGATGCCGTGGTGCGCGCTGACCTTGGCATCGTTCCAGGCCCGTGAGCGCCGTTGTGGATCAAGATGATCGTGCAAGGCGTTCAACGCCGGATCGGCCTGGCGCAACGCCGCCAGAATGGCCGGCGCCTCGCTGTGCTGACTCAGGGGCAAGTAGCCGCAATCACTGCGCGGATAGGTAATGACTTTGTGGGTCTCGTACAGCGCCTGGGCAATGTCGAGGGTTTCCTGGGCGCCGAGGCCGAGTTTCTTTGAGCAGACCTCCTGCAGGGTACCCAGGTCGAACGGCAGTGGGGCCACTTCGCGCATCCGTTCGGTGCGCAGTTTGATCACCCGTGCACTGGCCGCGCCGCTCATGGCGGCCGCAGCTTGTTGCGCCAATGCCTGATTCAGACAGCGGTCCTGGTCGTCGCAAAGCTCGGATGCCGCGCGCCATTGCGCCGTGAACGCGGTGCCGTTGTGCAGCAGTTGCACGTCGATGGCCCAATAGGGGACGGGCACAAAGTCGGCGATGCTGCGATCGCGATCCACCACCAGGCGCAAGGTCGGCGTTTGCACCCGGCCGACCGGCAGCACGCCTTGATAGCCAGACTGGCGCCCCAGCAGGGTGAACAGCCGACTCATGTTCATGCCGATCAGCCAGTCGGCCCGGGAACGCCCCAGGGCCGAGTGATAGAGGCTGAAGGTCTCGTTCCCCGGTTTGAGGGCCGCGAGGGCCTTGCGGATGGACGCATCGTCCAGCGCCGACAACCAGAGCCGGCGGATCGGCCCGCGATAGCGGCAATGCTCCACCAGTTCCCGGGCGATCATCTCGCCCTCGCGGTCGGCGTCCGTGGCAATGATCAGTTCGGACGCTTCACCGAGCAGGCGCTTGACCGCCTTGTACTGGCTGGCGGTGCGCGGCTTGACGGTCATTTTCCATTTTTCGGGAATGATCGGCAGGTCGGCCAGCACCCAGCGCTTGTAGCGTGCGTCGTAGGCATCCGGCGGTGCGGTTTCCAGCAAGTGGCCGATGCACCAGGTCACCGTGACGTCCGTTCCCAGCCAACAGCCATCGCCCCGGCGCCGGGCGCCGAGGACTGCTGCAATGTCTTTGGCCTGGGAAGGTTTTTCACAGAGGTACAGCCGCATAACCACCATCGTCGATTTATGTGCGAGAGGTGCACAGAATGGCGCTTGATGAACGATGGAGCAATCTTTATCTGTATGGATGTACAGGTTTGTGTGTCGCTCCCGTTCGGCTGCGAAGCAGTCGCGAGGGTAAAACTTGGGTTATACCTGATAAGTCGTGGTTTCAGGTTTTGGGGCTGCTGCGCAGCCCATCGCGGGCAAGCCACGCTGCCACATCGATTTGCAGGTCCATTACCGTCATGAGGAACGTTTTCCATGAAAAGCTCCGGTCCTAGCCCTGTCATCACCATCGCCGAGCAGCCTGGCTGTCTGTTGGTAAAATTTCACGGCATTCAAGTGGCCGCCTCGGCGCGGGCCCTGGTGTTGCTGGAGGCCAACTACCCGCCGGTGTACTACGTGCCGCGAGAGGACATCGACGAGAAGTATTTCGCCCGCACCGACCACACCAGTTATTGCCCCTACAAGGGCGATGCCAGCTATTTCAGCCTGCAGGTGCCAGGGCATGAAAGCGCCAACGCGGTGTGGAGTTACGAAAACCCCAAGATATCTGTCGAACAGATTCGAGAGTACGTGGCGTTCTACCCGGATCAAGTGAAGTTCGAGTTGCTTGACGCCGAAGTTTGATCGGGTTTGATCGCCGCGACGAGGGAGCCAGCTCCCTCGTCGCGAGCAATGACCTCAGTTCTTGTCGAGATCGACGTTGCGCGTCTCACGCAGGCAAATCATCCCCACCACCAGGCTCACCCCGGTGATCACCACCGGATACCACAGCCCGTAGAAGATATCCCCGGTGTACACCACCAACGCGAACGACACGGTCGGCAGGAAGCCGCCGAACCAGCCGTTGCCGATGTGGTAGGGCAGGGACATCGAGGTGTAGCGGATGCGGGTCGGGAACAGTTCGACCATCAACGCCGCCAGCGGGCCGTAGCACATCGCGGAGATGATGATCAGCGCGACGATCAGCGCCACGATCATCGGCTTGTTGATCTGCTGCATGTCCGCCTGTTGCGGGTAACCGGCGAGGGTCACGGCACCGCGCAGGGCGGCTTCGTCGAACCCGTCGATCTTCACGTCACCGACGCTCACCTGCACGTCACTGCCGGCCGGTGCGACAGCACTCTGGTACGGCAGGCCCTGCTTGACCAGGAAGGTCTTGACCTTGTCGCACGGGCTGTCGAATTTCGCCTTGCCCACCGGGTCGAACTGGAAGGTGCAGGTGGCCGGGTCGGCCATCACGGTGATCGGTGCCTGGCGGCTGGCCTGGTCGATGGCCGGGTTGGCGTAGTGGGCCAGGGTCTTGAAGATCGGGAAGTACAGGGCGGTGGCCAGCAGCAGGCCGATCATCAGCACCGGTTTACGCCCGACCTTGTCCGACAGCCAGCCAAAGAAAATGAAGAAGGGGGCGCCGATGGTCACGCTGACGATCAGCAAACCGTTGGCCACGGCCGGGTCCATTTTCAGGAACTGGGTGAGGAAGAACAGCACATAGAATTGCGCGGCATAGAAGGTCACCGCTTGCCCGGCATTGATGCTGAACAGGGCGATCAACACCACCTTGAGGTTTTCCCACTTGCCGAAGGAGTCGCGAATCGGCTGTTTGCACAGCTTGCCTTCTTCTTTCATTTTCACGAAGGCCGGCGATTCATGCAGGCTCAGGCGAATCCAGGTCGAGATGCCCAGCAGCACGATGGAAAACAGGAACGGAATGCGCCAGCCCCAGACTTCGAACTGATCGCCGGTGAAGTAACGGCAGCCCAGCACCACCAGCAGCGACAGCAGCAGGCCCAGGGTCGCGGTGGATTGAATCCAGCTGGTGTGGAAGCCGCGCTTGCCGATGGGCGCGTGCTCGGCGACGTAGGTCGCGGCGCCGCCGTATTCACCGCCCAAGGCCAGGCCCTGGAGCATGCGCAGCACCACCAGGATGATCGGCGCGGCGATGCCGATGCTGGCGTAGGTCGGCAGCAGCCCGACACAGAACGTCGCCAGGCCCATGAGGACGATGGTGGCGAGGAAGGTGTACTTGCGCCCGATCATGTCCCCCAACCGACCGAACACCAGCGCGCCGAACGGCCGCACGATGAAGCCGGCGGCGAAGGCCATCAGCGCAAAGATAAACGCCGTTGTGTCGTTGACCCCGGCGAAAAACTGCTTGCTGATCACCGCCGCGAGGGCGCCATAGAGGAAAAAGTCGTACCACTCGAAGACTGTCCCGAGGGACGAGGCAAAGATGACTTTCTGGGTTTCCTGACTGGTGCCCGCGCTACGCACGGCTTCCAGGGTTTGAACGTTCTCTGACATACCGGTATCCCTCACAGTGATTGTTTTTGTTGTTCCACTGCCGGCACCGGCCTTGTGGGCGGGTGCCGCTACTGCGATGTATCGGGTGTATCCGCTACTTGTAGGAGCGAGCTTGCTCGCGATGGTCGTCAACGATAACGCTGCAAACCTGACACCCACGTGCGCTCTCAGGTTCATCGCGAGCGAGCTCCTACAGGGGGGCGCACAGGATTCAGGGGTGTGCGATCAGTTCCATTGTCGGTGTGATGCTCCTTGTGGCGGGGTTGAGGATCAATTGTGCAGCCTTCTCGGCAATCATCAGCGTTGGCGAGCAGGTGTTGCCCGAGGTGATGCGCGGCATGATCGAGGCATCGGCAATGCGCAGGCCGGGGATGCCATGGACCTTGAGTTGCGCATCGACCACGGCGTCGGCGTCATTGCCCATGCGGCAGGTGCCCACCGGATGGAAAATCGTGGTGCCGATCCGCGCGGCGGCTTCGTGCAGCTGCTCTTCGCTTTGCAGGCTGTCGCCGGGCAGGTACTCCACCGGATTGAAGGCACGCAGGGCCGGGGCGGCGACGATGCGCCGGGTCAGGCGAATGGCGTCGGCGGCGACCCGCAGGTCTTGCGGGTGGCTCAGGTAATTGGGTTGGATCAGCGGAGCTTCTTGCGGATCGGCCGAGCGGATGTCCACCCGGCCTCGGCTTTGCGGACGTAGATCGCAGACCGACGCGGTGAACGCCGGGAAGGCATGCAGCGGTTCGCCAAAGCGCTCCAGCGACAGCGGCTGCACGTGGTATTCGAGGTTGGCTGAAGTCTGCTCCGGCCCCGAGCGGGCAAAGGCGCCCAACTGGCTCGGCGCCATGGACAGCGGGCCGCTGCGGTCATACAGGTAGCGCAGACCCATGCCCAGCTTGCCCCACAGGCTGCCGGCGATCTGGTTCAGGGTGCGGGCATTTTCCAGCTTGTAGATCAGCCGCAGTTGCAGGTGATCTTGCAGGTTGCCACCGACGCCGGGTAACTCATGGGCGACGCCAATGCCCAGCCGCTCAAGCAGTGGACGCGGGCCGATGCCGGAGCGTTGCAGGATGCTGGGCGAACCGACCGAGCCGGCACACAGGACGATCTCCTTGCGCGCCTTGAAGGTTTTTGCCTGGCCTTGCCAGCGGGCGCTGACCGCCGAGGCGCGGCCATTGTCCAGCAACACGCGGTCGACTTCGACACCGGTCAGTACGGTGAGATTGGGGCGTTGGCCAATGGGTTTGAGAAAGGCCTTGGACGCGTTCCAGCGGATGCCGGCCTTCTGATTGACCTGGAAATAACCGCAACCTTCGTTATCGCCCTGGTTGAAGTCATCGATGCTGGCGATGCCGCTTTGCTCGGCGGCACTGCGGAACGCATCGAGAATCGGCCACGACAGGCGCTGGCGTTCGACCCGCCATTCGCCCGTGGCGCCGTGAAACTCGGCGGCGCCGGCAAAGTGATTTTCACTCTGCTTGAACAGTGGCAATACGTCTCGCCAGCTCCAGCCAGGATTGCCGTCGGCGGCCCAGCCGTCGTAATCGCCGGCCTGGCCGCGCATGTAGATCATGCCGTTGATCGAGGAGCAGCCCCCCAGCACCTTGCCGCGCGGGTAGCTCAGGGCGCGACCTTGCAGGCCCGGTTGCGCTTCGGTCTTGAAGCACCAGTCGGTGCGCGGATTGCCGATGCAGAACAGGTAACCCACGGGGATGTGAATCCACGCATAGTTGTCGCGGCCGCCGGCCTCGAGCAGCAACACGCGATGTTGCGCATCGGCCGACAGTCGATTGGCCAGCAGACACCCGGCCGGCCCGGCCCCGACCACGATGTAATCGAATTCATCTAGGGAAGCCTGCATCCCTGACCTCGTGTTGTTGTTCTTGTTGTCTGTCATCCTAGTTGTTAGCTTTCGTCAAAAGAATGTTAGTTTTTGCGCAGCTGCTGTGCGTTTTTAAACAGCATCCCGAACGGCAACGAACAAGGACGATTCATGTTCGACTGGAATGACCTGCGGTTTTTTCTCGAATTGCAGCGCAGCGGGCGTTTGCTCACGGCAGCCCGTCGTTTGAACACCACCCATGCCACCGTGGCGCGGCACATCGAGGCCATCGAAAAAAGCCTCGGTACGGCGTTGTTCGTCCAGCATGCCCAGGGTTACGAGATGACCCCGGCCGGCGAGGCGTTGCTTAAACACGCCGAGGCGATGGAGAACGTGGCGCTGCTGGCCCAGGAGGAAATCACCCAATCCACCGCGCCGCTGGGCAAGATCCGCGTCGGCGTGACGGAGGGGTTGGGCATCATGTTCCTGGCCAGTCGCATGAACGGCTTGTTCGAACGCTATCCGGGGCTGGAGGTGGAACTGGTGGCGGTGCCGCGCTTTGTCAGCATCCTCAACCGCGAGGCGGAAATCAGCATCCACCTTGAGCGCCCGGCCGCCGACATGCTGGTCACCCGCAAACTCACCGACTATCGCCTGGCGTTGTATGCCAGCCAGGACTATCTCGATCGATCACCGCCGTTGCGCAGTCGGGAGGACCTGGGGCGTCATGCGTGGATTGGCTATGTCGATGATTTGCTGTTCAGCCAGGAACTGATGTTCCTCAACAGCTTCTGCCGCAACCCTCGGGTGGTGTTTCACAGCACCAGCGTGATCGCCCAGCAACAGGCGGCGCGCTCAGGCCTGGGGATCGCCGTGCTGCCGTGCTATATGGCCAGCGCTGATCCCGGTCTGGTGCCGCTGCTGCCGGACGAAAGCATCCAGCGCAGCTACTGGATCAGCACCCGCCGGGAGCTGCACAAATCGGTGCGGCTGCGGGTGTTGTGGGATTATGTGGTGCAGATGTGTGAGCGGGAGCAGGGGTTGTTGTTGGGCGGTGCCTGAACTGGCGTCTTCGCGAGCAAGCCCGCTCCCACAGGGGGGCGCATTCCAATGTGGGAGCGGGCTTGCTCGCGAAGGCGGTGGCACATACAGAATTGATCTTATGGTTTAACCGAGAATCTCGAACGCCGTGCTGGCCAGCCGTTCACCATTGACCATGATGTGCACCGCATGGCGCCCCGCATAATGCCGGCGGGTGGTGAGTTCCTTGATCTGCTGGCCACGGCTGACGGCTTCGACGGCGTTGCCCGGCAGCGTCAGCGCCTTGAGCTTGAACACCTTCGCCGAGGTGTTGCCGTTGGCCTTGACGTAATCGATGGCGTAGTCGATCACCAGGCGCTGGCTGCTTTGAACGGTGGATTTGACGGCAAACGACAGGGTGATTTTTTCTCCGAGGCCAATCACCGGCGGTTCGACTTTTACATCAACGATCTCGACTTCAGGCTTGCCGCCCGCGCCGATGATCGCCAGTGCCCGCCGGTTGCCCTGTTTGATCAGGCTGCGCAGGGCGTGTTTGGCGATCCATGCGGTGTGCCGGTTGTCCAGCGACCAGCCTTCGATCAGGTCCAGCACCCAGTCGGGATGATCCTTGGTGATGTCGTTGAGGTGGTTGGCCACGGATTTGCGTACGTACAGGCTCGTGTCGGCCTTGAGGTTGTCGAGGATGTTCGCGGCCAGTGTCGGGTCGGCCTGAATGGGCTCCAGCCGGAATGACCAGGGCAGGCGTGGCCGGCATCCTTCGCTGGCCAGGCGCCGCACATGCTCGTTGTCATCCAGCGACCAGGCGTGCATCAGCTTGAGCGAGCGTTCGAGGTCATTGCGTAGAAAGTGACGGATTGCGAACTCCGAAGAGCCAAAAGCGGTGAAGTACTTCAGTGCGTCCATCGATTGATCGAACGCATGGGCGCCGTAGCTGGCGACAAAGTGCGGCAGGCACATGCTGACGAAGCCGCTGTTCAGGCGCGGGGCGAGGGCGCGCAGTACCTGCAGCGACGCTTCATAGTCCAGCGGCAACACCGCGTGCAGGCATTCGCTGACCCGGGCCATGCGTTGCATGACGCTGAGGTCTGCCAGGCCGGTTTGGGCAAGCTTCAGAAAGCGCTTGGCTTCGAATGCCGGATAGACCGCGGTCATCTCGGAGGCGATGTGACTGAGGCGCTCGGTGTTGAAGATTTCCTTGAGGGCGGGGGCAGGTTGGTCAGTCATGGTGGATTCCTTTGAAATGATTGTTTATCCAATGCACCGCGTTATCGTTCTTCGCGAGCAAGCCCGCTCCCACAAGGGGGCTCTGTCAGGCTCAATATTTTTGAACACCCAAGATCCAATGTGGGAGCGGGCTTGCTCGCGAAGGGGACCTTAAATCCACCTCATTTTGTGCCCACCTGCTCCTGCAGCTGATCCGACTCAAACAACTTCGCCAGTTCGATTCGCGCTTCCTGCGCCGTCTGCATCACTTTCACCGCGTCGTCATACACCGCATGCTGGGCTTCGAGCACCACTTCGTCGTGCTGCTTGAAGCGCTTGATCCGCGCATCCGCCTGAGCCTGGGTCAATCCCAGCCCGATCAGGGTTTGCCGGCTCATTTCCAGGCTCGAATAAAAGGTTTCGCGCACGGCGTGTGCGCCGACGTCCATCAGCCGGTGCACATGCTGACGGTTACGGGCGCGGGCGATGATTTTCATATGTGGATAGAGCTTGCGCACCAGCTCGGCGGTCTTGATATTGGTGTCCGGGTCGTCGGTGGCGATCACGAAGTACTCGGCTTCCCCGACCTTGGCCGCGTTGAGGATTTCCGGGCGCATCGGGTCGCCGTAGAACACCGGCACGCCACCAAAACTGCGGGACAGTTCGATGGTTTCCACCGAGGTGTCGAGGGCCACGAACTTGATGTTCTGCGCGCGCAGAATCCGCGCAACGATCTGGCCCATGCGACCCATGCCGGCGATCACCACCCGTGGCGCGTCGGCGTCGATTTCGCGGAACTTCTCCGGCACTTCCACCGGTTGCACTTTCGGGCTGACCAACCGTGCGCAGAGCAGCAGCAACAAGGGTGTCACGGCCATGGACAGGGTGATGGTCAGCACCAGCAAGTCATACAGTTCTGCCGCGAACAGCCCGTGATCTCGCCCGATCTTGAATACCACAAAGGCAAATTCACCACCGGCCGCCAGCACGATACCCAGGCGGATCGCGCTGACGTTCTTCAAGCCACCGGCCAATCGACCGACAATAAACAGCAGCGGCAGTTTGATCGCGATCAGCAACAGGGTCAGGCCCAGCACCGCCACCGGCATGCTCAGCAGCAGACTCAGGTTCGCACCCATGCCGACACTGATGAAAAACAGCCCGAGTAACAGGCCCTTGAACGGTTCGATCTGGGCTTCCAGTTCATGGCGATACTCGGAGTCCGCCAGCAACAGGCCGGCGAGGAAGGCGCCCAGGGCCATGGAAATCCCGACCAGTTCCATCAGCCATGCTGTGCCAATCACCACCAGCAACGCCGTGGCGGTGGAGACCTCTGGCAACGCGGTTTTGGTCACCACGCGAAACACCGGTCGCAGCAGATAGCGCCCGCCGATCACCACGACGGCGATGCTGGCCAGCACTTGCAGGCCGTGGTTCAGGTTTTCGCTGACGGTGGTGCTGTGATCGCCGCCGGCCAGCAACGGCACCATGGCGATCAAGGGGATCGCGGCGATGTCCTGAAACAACAGAATCGCGAACGCCAGCCGCCCGTGGGGGCTGGTCAGTTCCTTGCGTTCAGCCAGGCTTTGCAGGCCGAACGCCGTGGACGACAGCGCCAGGCCCAGGCCCAGGACGATCGCGGTGTTCAATGGCTGGCCAAACAGCCACAGCGCCACCACGCCGATCACCGAACCCGTCAGCAGCACTTGGGCCAAGCCCACGCCGAACACTGATTTGCGCATCACCCACAAGCGTCGCGGTGACAGTTCCAGGCCGATGATGAACAGCAGCAATACCACGCCGAGTTCGGAAATGTTCGCGACGCTTTGCGGGTTGTCGATCAGACCCAGCACCGACGGGCCGATGATCACCCCGGCAAACAGATAACCCAGAACCGCCCCCAGTTGCAGGCGCTTGGCTAATGGAACGATGAGTACGGCCGCCATCAGAAACACGACAGCGGCTTGTAGCAGGTTGCCTTCATGGGGCATGGGCGAAACTCCAGGACTCGGGACAGCGGGGGGCGTCAAGGATAAAGGCTGGGTTCCGTGAAGATCCACTGCGGCAGTGGTCTGTTACGCAGATTGATGGCGAATCTTGCCGGCCTCGCAGGAGATGGGTGGGGTAGATCGGGTTTTCGATCAATCTGGAAGGAATCGGCTCAGTCGCCGGTGGAAAGCCCATGCTTGTGTGCGTAGGCGTACAGATCTACGCGATTCGTCAGGCCCAGCTTGCTGTAGATCGATGTCAAATGGTTGCGCAGCGTGTGCTCGCTGATGTGCAGTTTCTCGGCCACCAACTTGCCAGGGGCAGAGGGGTCGCGGGCCAGCGATGCAATGGTTTGCTGCTCGCGGCGCGTTAGCTTGGCGATTTTTTGTTGCTCCGGGTCTATATCGCGCTCGACTTTCTTGCGCGCCAGTTCAAGGAAGATACGGCTGGTCGCATTGCGGTCAATCCAGAGCTCGCCGTCATGCACTTTTTCTATGGCTTTGAGCAATGTTGATGCGGATGTCGACTCCCGCTTATCCACCACGCCACGTGCGCCCGCCAGCACCGCACTGTCATGCAGCGTCACGTCGCTCGACCCTGTCACGACCAGAATCTTGGCTTTGGTCTGTCTGTGCAAGTCGGCCAGCGACTCGATACAGTCCTCGCTGTCCAGGTCCAGCACCACCACATCCGGCGCGTATTGGTGCAGCGAAAGCAGGTATTGCGCCACCGACGCCACCGAACCCGCCAGCGCCAACCTTGGTTGAGCGCTTTCCACCAGACGCTCAAGGCCCCAGGCCACGAGCGGTAGAGCTACTAACAGGACTTGAATTGGCATTCGGGTCGCTGCCTCTTTAGGCGGGTTGTGTTAGCTGATCATGATAGCAATCGTTGCAGCCTGTAGCTTTTTTCTATAGCGCTTCAGTCCCCCCCTCCCATGACATTTGTCCCATAAAACACTGTTTTCATGGGTGATTGACTCCCAGAAAAAAAGGGATAGCGCACTCATGTAATAAACAGCGGCCGTTTTTAGACTGCAGTCATGAGAGACGCACACCGAATTGAGCCCCGTGAACAAGTCACCCTGTCGCTGCAACTGATCGGCGGGGGCAAGGGTGTCATCCGTGACATCAGCGCCTCCGGTTTGTATTTCGAAACCGATAGCGAGCAGCAGGTGGGTGGCTTGATTGACTTCGAGATCGAACTCGACACGCCCGGCGGCCCCATGAAGTTCAAGGCGCAAGGTCAAATCGTGCGCATTGAACCGCTGGGCGGCAGGGCCGGGGTGGGCGTGAAGCTACTGGCCAGCCGGCTGGTACCGGTGGAGTGAAGTGTTCGTGGGTTGAGGAAGAATCGGCTTGCGGCTGTTGGTGGCCCACAGCGGTTTTTTGCTCAGAGTGACATTCTAGGGAGAAAGATATGGCTAGCACTACAACTACCAGCGGCGGAACCGTTACCTCGTTTTCCAACACACCGCAGGCGAAGGATGACGTCTATACCACCACTGAAAATCTGCTGGGGGTCGTGTATTGGGACGTCATGTCCAATGACCTCGGCGGTAACGCGAAGACACTCTGGTCACTCGACAACGCGGACAGTCTTTCTACTGCCACCAAGGCTTATGCTCCGGCCGACCTCCTGACCCAGGATACGGCGAGGGCTGAGGCGACGAGTTCTGACACCAGTTCGAATGGTGCAAAGATCTGGATCACCTCGGACGGTAAGGTCGGCTACGACGCCGCTACTTTCTCCTCTGCTTTCAAGGCACAACTCCAGGCGCTTGCTGTTGGCGAGCTCCTGACGGACAGCTTTACCTATGCGATGCGCCTCGGCAACGGAACGCTAAGTTGGGCCACCGCGACGGTGCAGTTTTCGGGCGTGAATGATGGTGTGACGATCAGCCTCGGCGAGCAGGCCGGCACGGTAACCGAAGACGCCGACACCACTGCGAGCACGACCGACTCGCTGACGGCCAGCGGCACGATTGTCTTTAACGACGTCGACCTCAATGACACGCACATGGCGACGTTCACGCAGGCGGGGGGCAACGCTACTCATCTTGGTACGTTCATGCTCTCGCCGGTAAGCGAAGCAGCGAACGCGGCCAACGGTTCGGTGCAATGGACGTACAACCTGAACAATGCGGCGGCGCAGTACCTGGCCCAGGGACAGACAGTAACCGAAACTTACCTGGTCACCATCAGCGATGGTCAGGGTTCGTCGGTAACGAAGAATGTGACCATCACTATCACCGGCACCAACGACGCGCCGACGGTGACGGCGGCAGAAATCGAAAGCGGGGCGGTGACCGAAGACGGCACCACGGTGGCCAGCGGCAGCTTTGCCTTCGGCGACGTAGACCTGGCCGATGACGCACATGTGGCCAGCGTGAGCGCGCCGTCCGGTGCGCTGGGTACGCTGGTGGCCAATGTGAGCGACGAGAGCACAGGCGACGCTGCGGGTAGCGTGGGCTGGACCTATACGCTGAACAACAACGCGGCGCAGTACCTGGCCGAGGGCCAGACCAAGACCGAAGTGTTCACGGTGACGCTGACCGATGACTTCGGGGCGACGGTGACCAAGGATGTGACGATCACCCTGACCGGCACCAACGACCAGCCGACGCTGACCATCGACGACACGACCGGGGCGATGAACGAAGGCAACGGCGCGGCCACGCTGAGCGATAGCGGAACGCTGAGCTTCGCCGATCTGGACAGCAACGACGTCGTGACGGTCAGCCAGACCGCCAACAACGACCTCGTCTGGAGCGGCGGCACCCTTGGCGCGGCGCAGGCCGCCGCGCTGATCGCCGGTTTCTCGGTGGATCAGGCCGGCTGGAGCTACAGCAGCAACCAGAACCTGGACTTCCTGAGCGCCGGCGAAACCATCAGCTTCTCCTACACCGTGGTAGCCACTGACGATAGCGGTACGGGCAATGCGGCTTCGGCAGCGCAGACGGTGACGATCACCCTGACCGGCACCAATGACGCGCCAGTGCTCAGTTTCGCGACGGGCCATGATGCGGGCGCGGTGCAGGAAGACACCACGCTCAGCGTCAGTGGCCAGTTCAGTTCGGCCGACATCGATCACGATGCCACCGCCACCTGGAGTATTGCCGGGTCAAATACCGGCACCTATGGCTCGATCGCCGTGGACAACAGCGGCCAGTGGACCTACACGCTGGCCAATGGCACCAATGGTGTCGCCAGTGCGGTGCAGTCGCTGAAGGCGGGAGAGAGTCACAACGAAGTGTTCAGTGTGCAGGTCAGCGATGGCCTCGGTGGCGTCGACACCCAGCTGGTGACCGTCACCGTCACCGGCAGCAACGACGCGCCAGTGCTCAGCTTCGCGACCGGCCATGATGCGGGCGCGGTGCAGGAAGACAGCACGCTCAGCGTCAGCGGCCAGTTCAGCTCGGTCGACATCGACCACGATGCCACCGCCACCTGGAGTATTGCCGGGTCAAATACCGGCACCTATGGCTCGATCGCCGTGGACAACAGCGGCCAGTGGACCTACACCCTGGCCAACGGCACCAATGGTGTCGCCAGTGCGGTGCAGTCGCTGAAGGCGGGCGAGAGTCACAACGAAGTGTTCAGCGTGCAGGTTAGCGACGGCCTGGGCGGCGTGGACACCCAGCTGGTGACCGTCACCATTACCGGCAGCAACGATGCGCCGGTGCTCAGCTTCGCGACCGGCCATGATGCCGGCGCGGTGCAGGAAGACACCACGCTCAGCGTCAGTGGCCAGTTCAGCTCGACCGACATCGATCACGATGCCACGGCGACCTGGACCATCAATGGCTCGCCAGCCGGCACTTACGGCTCGATCGCCGTGAACAACAGCGGCCAGTGGACGTACACGCTGGCCAATGGCATCAATGGTGTCGCCAGTGCGGTGCAGTTGCTGAAGGCGGGCGAGAGTCATGATGACGTGTTTACGGTGCAGGTCAGCGACGGCCTGGGCGGCGTGGACACCCAGCTGGTGACCGTCACCGTCACCGGCAGCAATGACGCGCCAGTGCTCAGTTTCGCGACAGGCCATGATGCGGGCGCAGTGCAGGAAGACACCACGCTCAGCGTCAGCGGCCAGTTCAGCTCGACCGACATCGATCACGATGCCACGAGCAGCTGGACCATCAATGGCTCGCCAACTGGAACCTATGGCTCGATCGCCGTGGACAGCACCGGTCAGTGGACGTACACCCTGGCCAATGGCACCAATGGTGTCGCCAGTGCGGTGCAGTCACTGAAGGCGGGCGAGAGTCATGATGACGTGTTTACGGTGCAAGTCAGCGATGGCCTCGGTGGCGTCGACACCCAGCTGGTGACCATCACCGTCACCGGCAGCAACGACGCGCCGGTGCTCAGTTTTGCGACCGGCCATGATGCCGGTGCGGTGCAGGAAGACACCACGTTCAGCGTGAATGGCCAGTTCAGTTCGGCCGACATCGATCACGATGCCACCGCCACCTGGAGTATTGCCGGGTCAAATACCGGCACCTACGGCTCGATCGCCGTCGACAACAGCGGCCAGTGGACCTACACCCTGGCCAATGGCACCAATGGTGTCGCCAGTGCGGTGCAGTCACTGAAGGCGGGCGAGAGTCACAACGAAGTGTTCAGCGTGCAGGTCAGCGATGGCCTCGGTGGCGTCGACACCCAGCTGGTGACCGTCACCGTCACCGGCAGCAATGACGCGCCAGTGCTCAGTTTTGCGACCGGCCATGATGCCGGTGCGGTGCAGGAAGACACCACGCTCAGCGTCAGCGGCCAGTTCAGTTCGACCGACATCGACCACGATGCCACGGCGACCTGGAGCATCGATGGCTCGCCAGCCGGCGCCTACGGCTCGATCGCCGTGGACAACAATGGCCAGTGGACCTACACCCTGGCCAATGGCACCAATGGTGTCGCCAGTGCGGTGCAGTCACTGAAGGCGGGCGAGAGTCACAACGAAGTGTTCAGCGTGCAAGTCAGCGATAGCCTCGGCGGCGTCGACACCCAGTTGGTGACCGTCACCGTCACCGGCAGCAACGACGCGCCAGTGCTCAGCTTCGCGACTGGCCATGATTCGGGCGCGGTGCAGGAAGACTCCACCCTCAGCGTCAGCGGCCAGTTCAGCTCGGTCGACATCGACCACGATGCCACCGCCACTTGGAGTATTGCCGGGTCAAACACCGGCACCTTTGGCTCGATCGCCGTGGACAACAGCGGCCAGTGGACCTACACCCTGGCCAACGGCACCAATGGTGTCGCCAGTGCGGTGCAGTCGCTGAAGGCGGGCGAGAGTCACAACGAAGTGTTCAGCGTGCAAGTCAGCGACGGCCTGGGCGGCGTCGACACCCAACTGGTGACCGTCACCGTCACCGGCAACAACGATGCGCCAGTGCTCAGTTTCGCGACCGGCCATGATGCGGGCGCGGTACAGGAAGACAGCATCCTCAGCGTCAGCGGCCAGTTCAGTTCGGCCGACATCGACCACGATGCCACGGCGACCTGGAGCATCAATGGCTCGCCAGCCGGCACTTACGGCTCGATTGCCGTGGACAACTCCGGCCAGTGGACCTACACCCTGGCCAACGGCACCGATGGTGTCGCCAGTGCGGTGCAGTCACTGAAGGTGGGCGAGAGTCACAACGAAGTGTTCAGCGTGCAGGTCAGCGATGGCCTCGGTGGCGTCGACACCCAGCTGGTGACCGTCACCATTACCGGCAGCAACGACGCGCCGGTGCTCAGTTTTGCGACCGGCCATGATGCCGGCGCGGTGCAGGAAGACACCACACTCAGCGTCAGTGGCCAGTTCAGCTCGGCCGACATCGATCACGATGCCACCGCCACTTGGAGTATTGCCGGGTCAAATGCCGGCACCTACGGCTCGATCGCCGTGGACAACAGCGGCCAGTGGACCTACACGCTGGCCAATGGCGCCAATGGTGTCGCCAGTGCAGTGCAGTCGCTGAAGGCGGGCGAGAGTCACAACGAAGTGTTCAGCGTGCAGGTCAGCGATGGCCTCGGCGGCGTCGACACCCAACTGGTGACTATCACCGTCACCGGCAGCAATGACGCGCCAGTGCTCAGCTTCGCGACCGGCCATGATGCGGGCGCGGTGCAGGAAGACAGCACGCTCAGCGTCAGCGGCCAGTTCAGCTCGGTCGACATCGACCACGATGCCACCGCCACCTGGAGTATTGCCGGGTCAAATACCGGCACCTATGGCTCGATCGCAGTCGACAACAGCGGCCAGTGGACCTACACGCTGGCCAACGGCACCGATGGCGTTGCCAGTGCGGTGCAGTCGCTGAAGGCTGGCGAGAGTCACAACGAAGTGTTCAGCGTGCAGGTCAGCGATGGCCTCGGTGGAGTCGACACCCAGTTGGTGACCATTACCGTCACTGGCAGCAACGACGCGGCCGTGCTGTCCTCGGCCAGCGTTACGCTGAGCGAAACCAATGCACCGCTGACCACCGGCGGCAGCCTGACC
This sequence comes from Pseudomonas sp. BF-B-30, assembly GCF_019956305.1. Classification (NCBI taxonomy): domain Bacteria; kingdom Pseudomonadati; phylum Pseudomonadota; class Gammaproteobacteria; order Pseudomonadales; family Pseudomonadaceae; genus Pseudomonas; species Pseudomonas sp. BF-B-30. The sequence continues at coordinate 166,262 of NZ_JAHBDG010000002.1, forward strand.
ATTAGCGATATCGACAGCGCCGCGACCTTCGTCCCGCAGACCGACATCGCCGGCAGCTACGGCAAGTTCTCCATCGGCACCGGCGGTGCCTGGACCTACGTCGCCAACTCCGCCCACAACGAGTTCGCCGCCGGCACCACCTACACCGACACCTTTTCGGTGAGCAGTGCCGATGGCACCCTCACTTCGGTCACCGTGAATATCCTCGGCACCAATGATGCGGCCGTGCTGTCCGCCGACATCGCCAACTTGACCGAGACCAATGCCGCCGTAGACATCTCCACCAGCGGCACCCTGACCATCAGCGACGTCGACAGCGCCGCGACCTTCGTCCCGCAGACCGACATCGCCGGCAGCTACGGCAAGTTCTCCATCGGCGCCGGCGGTGCCTGGACCTACGTCGCCAGTTCCGCCCACAACGAGTTCGCCGTCGGCACCACCTATACCGACACCTTCGCGGTGAGCAGTGCCGATGGCACCCTCACTTCGGTCACCGTGAATATCCTCGGCACCAATGATGCGGCCGTGCTGTCCGCCGACATCGCCAACCTCACCGAGACCAATGCCGCCGCCGACATCTCCACCAGCGGCACCCTGACCATCAGCGACGTCGACAGCGCCGCGACCTTCGTCCCGCAGACCGACATCGCCGGCAGCTACGGCAAGTTCTCCATCGGCACCGGCGGTGCCTGGACCTACGTCGCCAACTCCGCCCACAACGAGTTCGCCGCCGGCACCACCTACACCGACACCTTCGCGGTGAGCAGTGCGGACGGCACCCTCACTTCGGTCACCGTGCATATCGCCGGCAGCAACGACTCACCGACGATCACTTCCAACGGTGGCGGTGCAACGGCTTCGATCAACGTGGCGGAGAACACCACGGCGGTCACGACAGTGGCGGCGACCGACGTTGATCTTCCGGCGCAAACGCTGAGCTACAGCATCTTCGGCGGAGCGGATGCCGCGAAGTTCTCGATCGCTTCAGGCACAGGCGTACTGAGCTTTGTCTCTGCGCCCAACTTTGAAGCACCGACAGACTCGGGAGCGAACAACGTCTATGACGTGATTGTGCGAGCATCGGACGGCACGCTGTTTGACGACCAGGCGATCGCGGTAACCGTGACAGGCGTCAACGATAACTCCCCGGTGATCACCTCCAACGGCGGTGGTGCGACGGCTTCGATCAATGTGGCGGAGAACACCACAGCGGTCACGACGGTGGCGGCGACCGATGCTGATCAGCCGGCGCAAACGCTGAGCTACAGCATCTTCGGCGGAGCGGATGCCGCGAAGTTCTCGATCGCTTCAGGCACAGGCGTACTGAGCTTTGTCTCTGCGCCCAACTTTGAAGCGCCGACAGACTCGGGAGCGAACAACGTCTATGACGTGATTGTGCGAGCATCGGACGGCACGCTGTTTGACGACCAGGCGATCGCGGTAACCGTGACAGGCGTCAACGATAACTCCCCGGTGATCACCTCCAACGGCGGTGGTGCGACGGCTTCGATCAACGTGGCGGAGAACACCACGGCGGTCTCGACAGTGGCGGCGACCGATGCTGATCTGCCGGCGCAAACGCTGAGCTACTCGATCCTGAATACGGCCGGGACGGACTTCAGCAAGTTCTCGATCAGTTCGAACGGGGTGTTGACGTTCAATTCGGCGCCCGATTACGAGAATCCCCAGGATATCGGTGGCGCCGACGGTGACAACGCCTACGTTGTGGACGTTCAGGTGGCCGACGGCAATGGCGGAACCGACACGCAGACCATTACGGTAAACGTGCAGAACGTCGTTGAGACGCCAGTTGATACCGTAGCGCCGACGGTGACCTCCATAACCGTGCTCACAGCGTCAGGGGCACAGACACAGCTAGGGAACACCGGCAGCGGCACAATAACCATCACGTTCAGTGAAGCTGTGATTAACTTCGATATCAGTGATTTCAGTGTCACCGCAGGCCGCGGAACCCTCAGCAACTTCTCCGGTAGCGGCACTACTTATACAGTGGACTTCACCAGAACCGACAATGGATCTGTAAAAGCCAGCGTTGCAAACACCTACACGGACTTGGCTGGTAATACGGGTGTTGCGTACACCTCTAACTCAAATCTCCCGGCAGGTGTGGCTGGCGAACCCATCAATCTAGCCCTCAACGTTCCGTCGGCCGATATCAGCGGCCCAATAACGGTGGCCATCAGCGGTGTTCCCTCGGGATGGACGTTCAATGCAGGAACCAACAACGGCGACGGCACCTGGACCGTGCAGACCAGCGATCCCGGCGCATTGACTGTGACAACTCCAAGCGACTTCGCCGGTGCGTTGGTGCTCGATGTCAACATGCACTGGAGCAACAGCGACGGCAGCACCGCAAGCGCCTATGTATTCAACAACGTCGAAGTCTATGCCCCGGGCGCACCGATCTTCGCTTTGTCCGCTGACGACAACCTGACCGGTTCGTCCGGTGCCGACACCTTCGTCTTCGCCCAGCCGATCGGCAACAATCAGATCTACAGTTTCGATGCCACGGCAGACAAGATCGACATGATCGGCTTCACGGGCGTCACCGGCTTTGCTGACCTGAGTATCACTAACGACGCCAATGGCAATGCATTGGTCAGCATAAGCTCGGGCCAGACGGTCACCCTGAAAGGTGTCGATGCCGTGGACTTGAGCGAAGCGAACTTCCAGTTCGATGTCGATCCGCTCACCAACAACGCCGGCACCCTCACCATTGCCGATGGCGCGATCATGCCGTTCGGTGGCAGCATCCATAACAGCGGCACCATCGAGCTCGGCTCCACCGGCAACGAGACCAGCCTTGAGATTCTGTTCCGTGGCGCGACCTTGACCGGTGGCGGCCAGGTGCTGCTATCCGACAATGCGCAAAACGTGATTTTCGGCGGCAGCGCCGACACGGTGCTCACCAATGCCGACAACACCATCTCGGGTGCCGGTCAGTTGGGAGCGGGGCAGATGATGGTGGTCAACTCAGGCCTGATTCATGCCAGCGGCGTCAATGCGCTGGTGATCGATACCGGTAACAGCGCCGTCACCAACACGGGGGTGCTGCAAGCCAGCGGCAGCGGCGGATTGGTGATTGAAAGTGCGCTGGTCAACAGCGGCAGCCTGTGGGCGAACGATGGCAATATCACCATCCACGGAGATGCCCAAGGCGGGGGAAGCGCGACTATCAGCGGTTCGGCGATGCTGGAATTCGGTGCTGCCTCCGATCAGCATGTGACGTTTGACAGCGGCGCGGCAGGCACGCTAAAGCTTGATGTGTCGACGGCGTTCAGTGGCAGCGTCAGCGGTTTTGCCGAGGGTGACACGCTGAACTTTGGCGATATTGCGTTCGGCGCCAATACGCAGATCACTTATGCAGCGAATGACACAGGCACCGGCGGCCTGCTGATCGTGAACGACGGCGCGCATGCGGCGCAGGTCGCGCTGAATGGCCAATACGCGGCGGCGGGTTTGCAGGCGAACGCCGAGGGCAGCGGCAGTGAGCTGGCCTACGATGCAGCGGCGGCAAACCACAGGATGCTCGGCGGCCTGGCCAACGACACTCTGGTCGGCGGTGCGGGTGACGATCTGTTCCTCGGCGGGCTGGGCAACGACACGCTCAACGGCGGCTTCGGCAACGATACCTTCGCGTTTGCTGCCGCAGGCTTCGGCAACGACTCGATCCAGGACTTCGACGTCAATCCGGCCGGAGGGCAGGACCTGCTCAATATCGCGGGGCTGGGGATCAGCAGCGAGACGTTCGCTGCCAACGTGAGCATTGCGGCTGACGGGGCGGACACGCTGATCGGGATCGGAATGGACTCTATTCGCCTTGTCGGTGTCAGCAGTGCAGGTATCGATCAGGCGGACTTTATCCTGGCGGTATGATGCATTTGCTACTGGCCGAACGTTGCTACGCGGTTGCAGGCCCCATCGCGGATAAATCCGCGATGGGGCCTGTGCGAGGTATTCTCAAGAACCTCGATTTTGGTTGACTGACTTCCTCAGCGCGTGAAGCGGGCATCCCATCGAAGTCAGCAAACCGGTTTCGATGCCCATCTCACTCTGGGCAGCTCGTAAACTGGCACGACTACTTCGTTACCACTGTTGCAGCCAGCCACTGCGACATCAACCGTGTCAGCGTTTCGGGTTGCTCCAGCGGGACCATATGTCCCGATCCTTCAATCATCTCCAGCCGTGCTCCCGGGATCTGCACACACAACTCCTGTGCCTCTTCTGCCTGCCTCAGCCCGTCCTGTACAGCTGCAATGATGAGAGTCGGGCACTGGATTTGGTCCGTTGGCACATCCGCTCTATCCAGCAAGGACTGAGTGGCAAATGCCGCATGCCCCATGCGGGCGCTCATATCTCGAATTCTTCCAATCAGGGCCGTGTCATTAGCTCGTTGCGGATGCACCGACTTCGCGATAGTCGCGAAACTCAAACCACGAAATTGTCCTTGTGCCGAGGCGTCGATGGAGGCTTGCTTGATCCGCCGCTGCTCGGGCGAGTCCGCACGTAACGAGGTGGCGATCAGGACCAAGGCAGCCACGCGATCAGGGAACTGCTGCACGAGTGATCTTGCTACATAGCCACCGAGGGAAAAACCTACGAGGATAAACCTTGGCGGTGCAGACGATGCAATGTGCTGCGCGATCTGCGCGATAGTCTGTCCCTCAAGCAGGTGGGCAAGGTGAATATCCTGAGTGGATGGCAGGTGTTCAATCACTTCATCCCAAAGCGTTTCGTCGAGCATGAAGCCGGGAATCAGTACCCATGGCAGAGCACTTTCAGAGGACATGTTTGTCTCCCCCAGGGACGTGGGTTGGTCCATCGCAGAGTGGGTCGCGCAACGCCCCGGCAACATGTACGTACAGCGCATCTACAGCGCGTGAGCCTGTCGAGTCTCGGCTTCGGGTCAACACGACTTCCGCCACCGGCAGTTCCGGCAGACCGTGCCGAGTATCCAGCACCTTGAGATGTGCCGGGAGGCTGCAACGAGTTACCACGGCCACCGCCAGGCCACTTTCCATCACCGTCAATTGGCCGCTGACATTGGGGCTGTTGTAGACCACTCGGTACTCACGCCCCAACCCCGAGATAGCGGCCAGTATTGCCGTACGTAAACGTTCGCTGAGCCCGTGCACGGCGATCGGCAGCGGGCTGCGCTTCCAGGCTTCATGTTGCTCGGCGCCGCCCCATACCAACGCTTCCCTGAACAGCAGTTCGCCCCGTGAAGGGCCGTCGCGGGTGACGAGGGCGAGGTCGATCTGGCCGCGATCGACCTTTGCCCAGAGGCTTGCGGAGTCTTCGCAGACCAAGGTGACTTCGACCTCGCCGAAGCGGGTCATGAAGCTGCGCAGGGCCGGCATCAGGTAGGTCAGGGCATAGTCATCCGGCACTCCCAGGGTGACGCGTCCGGAGACCGCGCCTCCGTGCATCGCATCAACCATCGTCGAATGGGCTTCGAGCAGCTTGCGGGCGTGGCCGAGCAGGTCATACCCGGCAGGGGTCAACGTCAGTTGCCTCGGTTCGCGTTTGAACAGCGGTCGACCGAGGCTGTCCTCCAGCTTCTTCAACTGCATGCTCACCGCAGACTGGGACCGGGCAACCTGACGCGCCGCCGCGGTCATGGAACCGGTATCCACGACTGCCAGGAACGTGCGCAACCAGTCGATCTGCAAATCCTTGGAATGAATCATCGTATTCAGACATTCGATAATCGAATGCGTTGTATAACAGATATTCGCTTTTCTGGGTGATCCAGTGCACTCACACTTGTCGCCACAACGACAGCAATAGCGATGCAGTGAGCAGCCGCCAATGACACACCCAAACACCAGAAGCGAGATCCTGCGAGGGGCGAGGGACGCACTCCCGGTCATGTTCGCGGTCGCCCCTTATGCCATGGTCCTCGGTACGCAAGCCTCCCAGGTCGGCCTGTCACTGGTTGAAGTGGGTGCCATGACCGGCCTCAACTTCGCCGGCGGTTCGGAGTTCGCCGCGATCAAGCTGTGGGCTTCGGTGCCACCGATGTTGACGATCGTGCTCATCACCCTGCTGATCAACAGCCGTCATATCGTCATGGGCGCGGCGCTGGCGCCTTATCTCCAGCACTTGCCCAAACGCAAGGTGATCCCGGCCTTGTTCTTCATGGCGGACGAGGGCTGGGCGATCAGCTTTGCCGACACCTTGCGGCGGTCTTCGGCACAGCAGCAAACGGCCTTCAGCTGGCCTTACTACTGGGGCGCTTGCTTGCCTTTCTACCCCGTCTGGGTCGGTTTTGCCTTGATCGGCGCAGCGATCGGACCGGTACTGGGCAACATCGAAGCCTACGGCTTTGCCATGGCCTTCCCGGCGGTCTTCATCGTGCTGCTCAGGGGGATGTGGAAAGGCCCGCGGCTGGCCTGTTCCTGGTTGATCAGCCTGCTGGTCGCGATCCTGGTCTACCTTACGGTGCCCGGCGCTTGGTTCGTGTTCGCCGGCGTCATCGCCGGGATGCTGTTCACTTACCTGCGGGCGATGGAGTCATGATCAGCATGGCAGCTTTGCTGACGATTGTGGGCATGGCGTCAGCCACCTATGCGACACGCCTGACGGGTTATCTGCTGCTGCGCAAACGCAAGCTCGGGCCGCGTGCCCGCGCGGTAATGGAGGCAGCACCGGGGTGCGTGCTGATCTCGGTGATCGCTCCACACTTCGTCTCGCCTCATCCTGAAGAGTTGATCGCATTGGGCATCACACTGGTTGCAGCGTGGCGCTTGCCGATGCTGTTCACCGTCGCGATTGCTGTGGGGTCGCTGGCGGGGCTCCGGTTGCTCCTGTAAGTGATGAGTATTTTGCCTCATCAGGCAACGAAACCTTCGGTAGTATGCCCTCAATTTTCTACGAGCCTGGAACCATGGACCCGAACACTATGCTGGCTTTTACCTTGGTCGCCGCGATTGCCATCGCCAGCCCGGGGCCTGCGACATTGATGGCGATCAACAACAGCCTCGCCCATGGCCAACGCAGCGCGATGTGGTCCTCGCTGGGCAATGCCAGTGGCCTGTTCTGCCTGTCGGCGGCTGCGATGCTGGGGCTGGGGGCGCTGCTTGCCAGCTCCGAAGGGTTGTTCAACATGGTAAAGATCGTCGGCGCCGGGTATCTGTTCTACCTGGGGGTGAGGCAGCTGCTCAACAAGACGCCGCTGCTGGCTGATGGCATTCAGGAGGGGCAGAGCCTGCGGCCCACACGCCTAAAGCTGTACAGGTCGGCTTTTTTTACCGCGCTCTCCAACCCCAAGGCGACTCTGTTTTTTACGGCGCTGTTCCCGCAGTTCATCGATCAAGGCGCAGCTTTGTTCCCGCAATTTCTGATCCTGACCGCGATCTTCATGGCGCTCTCAGTGGCGTCGTTGAGCCTGTATGCCGCGCTGGCCTCGCGCGCCAAGGGCGTGCTGGTACGACCCGAACTGTCCCGCTGGGTTAGCCGGGTGGTGGGGGTAACGTTCATCGGATTTGGTGCTGCGATTCTCGCTATACGCAGGCAGTCGGCCTAAGACATGAGTGTTGATGAATGACCGCTTCAGCCGATTGCTGCCTGTCTTGAAGGGCTGCAACCGACCCAAAGCTGACGGTGGCGACAGGCAGAAATCGGCTGAATCTGTTAAAAACTCGACCATGGTTTTCGCAGCAGAAAACAACCCGACCTATTCGCCGCGATGGCTTTCCATGTCGGCAATGACCTGTGCAGATACGTCGAACACGAGGCGGTGGTTGTCGAACAGATCGTCCTGATCCGATACGAGATCGACGGCGACATGCCCGCAGTTGAACATCAGCAATAGTTGACCGCCGTCCGGCAGCGGGACGATACGAATAGCTTCGGCTTCACCTGTGGTCGAGATGATGGCTTTGGCGATAAGCAGACGGGTGTGTGAATCAATCGAAAGAGTAGGCATGGTAGCTACTCCGCTTTAGCGAGTATTTCTCAAGCGCCCCCGCAAGTAGGATTAAATCGGCGCACCTTTGAGTGTAGCCCACGCGCACAGACTGCATAGAGGGATCAGGATCGGCGACCGGCAGAGAACGACCCATAACGGTCATTTGTCCGCCGACAATGGAAACTCTGGCTCCGAGCTACAGCTTGAAATGCCGGTCTTCTGGAGATTTGACAGCCAGGTAAGTTGTCAGTTTTTTAGCAAGAGGGCCTCAATGAGGCCCTCATCGCCAACGCCTGGTTGTACTCAGTTCGCCTTTATCGGCACCGTCACGGTTTTGCCGAAGGCTGATTTGATGGTCGCCGTCGGGCTAGGCGACGGGCCACTGCCGGCGGTTGTCACCGCTATATTCCAGCGCGCACCTGTCGGTGTTAGCGTCAGGACGGCGGCGCCAAGGTTCACCGTACCGGTTGTGGTGGTGGCCGTCGCCGTGATGGTATTGCCCGTGCCACGGGAGGTGGTGCCGGACAGGACCCAATACCAGCGGCTGTTGCTGCGGGCGGTGACGGTGGCGCTGGTGACGATCAGGCTCTCGTTGACCGCTGCCGAGACCGCCACGGACACCGTCGCCGGTGCCGATTCCGCACCCTTGGCATCGGCGGCCTTATAGGTAAAGGTCGCGGTGAACGGCGCGGGGACCGTGGCCGGTGGTGTGTAGGTCACACGCAGGCCATCGGTGCTGACCACGCCCTTGCCGGAGTCCGGTTGCTCCAGACCCACCACTTTAAGTGGCACGTTACCGTCAGGGTCGCTGTCGTTGGCCAGCACGTTGATGATCACCGGTTGGCCGGTGTTACTGATGGCGCTGTCGGCGTTGGCAATCGGTTTTTGGTTATCGCCGTCCTCTTCACGTCTATCGCCAGTGCGGAAAGTCGGCAGCGCCGCGGAATTGACGTAGGTGACGCCGTCCCAGCCGGGCAGGGGGGTTGGCATCAACTGGAACTGGCCGGGGTGCTCGACATCCCAGCGCAGCAGCATGGAGGTGTCCTCGTGCTGAGTGTTGTGGCAATGCTCCAGGTAGGTCCCGGCGAACTCGCGGAAGCGAATCGCAATGTCCACGTCCTGCGAGCTGTCGATGCCTTCGCCGATGAGATAGACGTCTTTGCGTGCCCATTTTTCCCATTCCGGCGGCGCCTTGCCGTCACGGTTGAGGACGATACCTTCTTCGAAGTGCACGTGTACCGGGTGGCTCCAGCCGTTGCCGCCGTTCCTGATTTTCCACACTTCCAGGGTGCCGTCGCCGGAGAAGCCGGCAGGGGTCGGGCCGGTGGCCAGTTGCGGAGCGGCGCTGATGATTCGAGGATCCATCTGGAAGCCGAAACCGCCGTCGGTCTTGATGGTCCAGGGTTCTTCGTCGGTACCGTCGGAGCGGCCGAAGGTGAACTCGCGATGCCGCGCCGCCTTGAGCGTGGCTTGCACCGTCGGGTCGTCACGGTTGAGGGTCAGCGGGATCATGGATTTACCCACCGGCTGGCCTGGCTTGGCGGGTTCGAAGTCGGCGGGGTTCATGCTCACGTCCTGACCGGCGTAAGGCTGGACCA